>NZ_JAAHHT010000235.1:0-3650 GCF_010672085.1 Okeania sp. SIO3I5 | reverse complement strand
AAATCAATGCAGGAGATATAGAGTCATTCTCTCGTGAAGGTTCAGGGGGCAGTATTACCATTGAAGCTAACGGTAATATTATCACAAGTGAAATAATTTCCTCAGCAGCAGATCCAGAAAATATACCTTCTCGGGGAGAAAATACAGAAACTTCGACCACAAATCAGTCTCAGGTGCAGGAAGAAACAGACAACCCAGGTGGTAACATTACTATTAAAAGTACAGAGGGTACGGTGACAACTCAAGGAGAAATTACTTCCTACAGCAATAAAGGACCAGGGGGAAATATTGAGATTAGTGGTCAAGGTAATATTAATATTCGTAACAATGAAACAGATAATGAAAATGAAGTAGGATCTCTTGACTCCCGTACTGATGGCGCCAGTAGGAGTAGTAATGGTGGTGCAATTACTATCACAAGTGAAACAGGTAATATTACAATTGAGAATGAGTTATCTTCTTCGTCCCAAACAGGTAAAGGTGGTGATATAAATGTGACTGCCCCAGGTGATATCACATCAGAAACAATTTCTTCCTATTCAGACGGTAATGGTGATGGTGGTGAAATTAATATTACTAGCACTCAAGGCGATTTAGAAATAGGTGAGATATTGTCCTCCAGTGGCGAACCGATAGCTCAGAGAGCGCAAAACCAAGGACAAACAAATAATTCTAACTCTGGAGAAAATAATACTGGTGGGGGTGGAGATATTACTCTGAATGCTGATGAAGGTTCTATAACAGTAGGAGATATAGAGTCGTTTTCTCGTCAAGGTGCAGCAGGCAATATTAAGATTAATGCTAAAGGTAATATTATCACAGATGCCATCATTTCCTCTGCTGGAAACCCAGAAGATATTCCACCCCTTGAACAAAATGCAGATGATGCTACCATAATTCAGTCCCAAGTTGAACAGCAAAATAATCGCCCAGGTGGTGAGATTACTGTTCAAAGTACAGAAGGTACAGTGACAACAAGAGGAAAAATCATTTCCTATAGCGATAAAGGAGATGGGGGTAACATTAGTATTGTCAGTCAAGGCGATCTTAATATTATCCCTAACAGTGATTCTGAAACGAATGCTGCTAATATTGATTCCCGCTCTGATGGCACAGGAGGCAGTGGTGGTAATATTCTTATTGAAAGTAAAACAGGTATTATTGATGGTGCAAACGAGTTTGCTTCTTCTTCGATAACAGGTGATGGTGGTAATGTGAATCTTATCGGCGCCGGTAATATTGACGTACAAAATATCTTTTCCTTTTCAGAAGGTGATGGAAATGCTGGAGATGTTACCATTACAAGTAATAGCGATATCCGAACAGGGACTATAGGATCGTATGCTAATCGTGGTCAGGGTGGTAATGTCTCTATTTTTGCTGATGGTGCAATAGATACCAGTATTGGTGAGGTACACTCTTTTTCCTTAGCAGGGGAAGGTGGAAATGTCACCCTCAGCGCCACAAGTAATATTACTACAGGTTTTGTTGAAAGCTATAGCGGTGGCGGAACAAGGGGTGGTAATATTACTCTGGAAACGACTAATGGAAATATTGATACTACTGTAGGACCTTTAGATGTATCTCTTGAGCTACTTGGATTTCCATTAGACGCAGAAGCAAATATTTCTACTGATGCTGATGTATCTTCAGAAGAAGTTGCGACTATCTTTGGACAGCAACGCGCTAATCTAAATTCCTATGCTCCTGAAGGTACTGGAGGCAATATTTTAATTATTCAGGGAGGTCAGGGAAATATTACCACTAGCAATATTAGTTCTTTTGGTCGAGAAGATAGTGGATCTGTTAATATCATCAACAATGATGGCAATATCAACACGGGCGTAATTTTTTCAACTGCTATCAATGGTGCAGGCGGTCAAATTTCTGTCAAAACTACCAATAACGGCAACTTGAATATTAATCATATTGCTACTTATTCCTCTGGTGAAACTGGTACGGGTGGTGATATTAGTCTGGATGCTAGTGGTACTGTCAATATTAATAATGTGGCATCTTTTGGTGATGGGGGTAGTGGAGATGTGAATATTCAAAGTCTTAGTGGGAGTTTGAATACAGGCACAATTCAAACCCGCGCTCCCAATGGTAGCAGTGGGAATATTACTTTGAATACTTTTAGCACTCAAGGTGATATTCAAACTGCAAATGTTACCACCCAAGGCGGAAACTCGGCAGGTACAGTTGAAATTATTGCTGCTGACGGATCTGTGACAACTGAAGATTTAGAATCTACTTCTGAGTCAGGAAGTGCTGGAGGTATTGATGTTCAGGCAGGGGAAGATATTGAGACTGGAGACCAAACTGTTGATAGTGCGACTGGTGATGCGAGTATTAGTAATGAAGCGGGAGGTGATATTACTACTGGAGACCAAACAGCGACTACCGAAACAGGTGATGCGACTGTGACTAATACCGCAGGTGGTGATATTACTACTGGAGACCAAACAGCGATTACCGAAACAGGTGATGCCACTGTTACTAATACCGCAGGTGGTGATGTGAATACCGGAGATATTACGGCGATAACTGAAACAGGGAATGCGACGGTGACTAATACCGCAGGTGGTGATGTGAATACCGGAGATATTACGGCAATTACCGAAACAGGTGATGCGACTGTGACTAATACCGCAGGTGGTGATGTGAATACCGGAAATATTACGGCAATTACCGAAACAGGTGATGCGACAGTGACTAATACCGCAGGTGGTGATGTGAATACCGGAGATATTACGGCGATAACTGAAACAGGTGATGCGACAGTGACTAATACCGCAGGTGGTGATGTGAATACCGGAAATATTACTGCTATAGGAGAGACGACAAATATCATCAACCAACCAGGTTTAAATGGAGAAGTTAATACTGGTGAAATCATCCAAATTAGCCCAACCCTATCAACACCAACAGATAATACTTTGTCACAAATATTACCTCAAACACCAATAACTCCAGTAACTGCACCCAACCTAGTGCAAGCGCCAGTATCTCCAGTAACTCAACCCAATGTGGTCCAACCGTCAGTATCTCCAGTAACTCAACCCAACGTGGTGCAACCGTCAGTATCTCCAGTAACTCAACCCAACGTGGTGCAACCGTCAGTATCTCCAGTAACTCAACCCAACGTGGTGCAACCGTCAGTATCTCCAGTAACTCAACCCAATGTGGTGCAACCGTCAGTACCTTCAATTCTTGTAACTGAAAATATTGCTCCATCTAACAATCAAGTATTAAATCCTCTTACTACTCAAATTATCCAATCAGTGCAAGGTAATAGCACTATCACAACCAGCAATAATCCTAATCTGCCAAACCAAGTGAGCGATCGCCTGAAAGGCAACCTGAACACAGATACCACCACCGCTTTACGAAACATCAATATTGTGAATAGCACACCCCTATCTGTAGCTGCCAATTCCACAACATTGACAACGATAGAACAAGATCGCAACAATGAATTTGCCGACTACTTTGAGTTTGACTTATCAACTACCGCATCCCAAAAAAATATCCGGGAAGTTCTAACTGATATCGCCAGTCAAACAGGTAACAACTCAGCTATTATCTATGTCACCGCTTACCCAGACGAAATACAACTGGTATTATATACACCAGATAGCGAACCCATA
>NZ_JAAHHT010000234.1:6825-15080 GCF_010672085.1 Okeania sp. SIO3I5 | reverse complement strand
TAACGACTATTGCTCTATACGCAATAGTCGTTTCATTTGCTGAAGCTCCCGGAGCTGGATGAGCAAAATTTTCTCTTTTATTGCGTATAGAGCAATAGTCATTTCATTTTCTGAAGCTCTCGGAGACGGATGATGAAATTTTTCTCTTTTATTGCGTATAGAGCAATAGTCATTTCATTTTCTGAAGCTTCCGGAGACGGATGATGAAATTTTTCTCTTTTATTGCGTATAGAGCAATAGTCGTTTCATTTCCTGAAGCTCTCGGAGCTGGATGAGCAAAATTTTCTCTTTTATTGCGTATAGAGAAATAGTCATTTCATTTTCCGAAGCTCCCAGAGCTGGATGCTCAAAATTTTCCTTCCTTTTATAACGTCCCTACGGAGTATGGGAGTTTTCCAACACTCCCTATTCCCTATTCCCTATTCCCTATTCCCTATTCCCTTGTTTGAATAAATAAACATCATCCTGTTGGAAACCAAGCTGAAATTCTGAATTAACCTTGAGTTTATCGACTAATTTCCGCGAATATTCCTGACTACTTTTCCAACCGGGATGACGTACATTTACTAATACATAATCATACTCAACTAAAGCTTCATCTCTAGGTAACTCCTCCTCTTCAACAATTAACTTAATAAACTGACGGTGACTTAAATGAGGCGTAATTTCTGAAGTAGTTAAAACACCTCCCTTTGTCTGAACTAAACTAATCGCTGTTCGTGCTGCTTGCCAAGTATCTAAATAGTCTAAATAAATAGACCAAAAATAACCATATTTCGCCAAAGCTAAAAATCCGATGCAAGACCAAATGATTATAAATTTTGGTAAGCGGTTACTAACAATTGTAGATAGATTTTTATCCTTATCTTCTTGAGGGCGACGTAAATTCCAGAGCCAATACCATAAACCACATTTACCATCAGCGATCGTATAAATTACAGCCATTAATAAAAAAGGCAATATTGGCAAAGAATATTGATGAATTAAATCTCGTTGAGCATCAATTTTAGAGAGAATATTCATCGCTAAAACTGGAGAAGCAGCTATTAAAGGAGTAAAATATTTAGGAGCAAGCCACCAAATTATCGGCAGATTTAGCAAGAATAAATATTCTAAAGTTTTGAGAGAAATTAATTTACCAAATACCAGTTCTGGTCTTAACAAAAGATTCAATAAAATTTCTGGTATGGAGTTTCCTAAATATCGATAACGTCCGACTCCTCCTGGTGGTAAACCGTCTTTAAAATAAGGTATTAATATCTCAGTAGCAATAATAAACCAAGCCGTACCGGCAAATAAAGCTATTGCAGCGCACACCCGTTTTTTTTCAAAGAAATATAACCAAAAACCCATGGCAGCGACGGGTAAAGATAAAGCATCTTTACAGCCTAAAATCCAGATAATAGCTAAACTAAACCAGAGAGTTTTATCTAGTTTTGCTGCTAAAATTGCTCCTAATATTGCTGGTAATGCCATTACCTCTGGATGAAAATCAAATAAGTTGAGATTAAAGACTACTGGGTATAGCAAATAGACTATTACTATGGCAGAAGCTTGTTGTTTATTTAATCCTGAATAACGAGCTAAACTCCAAGTCGGAAAAGTTCCTATTGCTAAAGAAATTGCTTGTATTAATAATAACCAATAAACTGAGGGATAAATTTTATAAAGTAATGCCACGGGATACATTGCCCAAGCCGCATGATTACCTAAATGATGTATGTCTAAAAAGGTAGAAATGGGAGGTAAATTTTGACTTATTAAATAAGTAACTTGGTCATAAATTCCCATTTCAAAAGCAGAAGATTGAAATAATAAGTGGCGAATGCTGCTAGAGATAAATAAAATTATGGCAGCAATAATAGTTATTTGAAGTAGAAAATTAGATTTTAATTGTTTGAGAATTATCATTTATAGCGTGAAGTAACTAATTACCCTCCTAAAGACTTTAATAAATGGTTTCTCAAAGCCATTTATTCATAAACTATTTTTTGCGATCTCAATTTTTTGATAAAGATTTGCTCGCTTTGCTTCTTCGTCACATTGAGGATTTTCTATAAGGAAATTTGTAGCTAGATACAAAAAATCTCTTAGTTGTCCTCTTGTAAAACGGGAGCCTCCACCCAACTGACTTGAGTCCTGGGTAAAAATTAAACTTTGTAGCGACGAAATGCGATTTTGTATGTAATCAACAGCTTCTTTGCAAGTCATAGTTTGAGCAGAAGCAGCACCGTGACAAAAAATAACAGTCCCGGCTGCCAGCAAAGATCCAACCAATAAATTTCTAAGTTTATTCACAACACAAAAGTCTCCTTCTTGATAAAGAACTTAACGATAAATTACAGTAAGTATACACTAATTTTTTTGAGAACTAATTATTTTATTAAAACTTTATAAAATAGCCAAAATTGACAAAAACCAGTTGACCAGATCCAAACTAGCTTAAACTCTGTCAACACAGCTAGTTCTTCCAGTATTAAATCTGCTTTACTGACCAGATGACTAATCTGACCCCCAAAAATTTTAGATAATGCTAGTATACACAAGAAAAAAGAAAGGCTAACTTAATTCAGGAGATAGCATGATGTGATTAGGGTTTATTTAGATACCAGTGTTTATAATCGTCCTTTTGATGACCAAACACAGAAGAAAGTAGCCTTAGAAACTGAAGCAGTTGTGTTAATTTTAGAGATGATTAAAAATCAAGAGATTGAATTAGTTAACTCAAAACCGATAGAATATGAAAATATATTTAACTCCGATCTAAGCAGACAAGAAAAAATCACTAACTTTTTGACTTTAGCAACCATTTATCAAAAAATGGAACAATCAGAAGAAAAACGAGCAAAACAACTACAAAATCAAGGAATTAAATTACTTGATTCTTATCATGTAGCTTGTGCTGAAGCTTCACAAAGTGACTACTTTATAACTTGCGATAGGAGATTAATCAACCGCTGTCAAACTTTATCAACAATTAAAACTGTCAACCCTATTAATTTTATCACTGAGGTATCTTATGAAAACTAGAACAACTAAGGAAAAACAGGTTATTCAAGAAGCACTTTTAATTCTTAAAGATCATTTAGAACCCTTAAAATTTTTCCAATTTGTTGCCGCTTGTAATTTAGGGGAAGGAGACTATCTTGAGTTCAGAGATAAGTTATTTGAAAATGAAACCCACGAAAGCTTGTATCAAAAAATTCTTGAATTTAGAGACGCCAAAGAAACAATGGATAATGGATAATTGATAATCAAAACTATCTCTAATTAGGGTTTGCTTTTGGAAAGTCTTTTGGTAAGGGTAGGAGTCAGGAGAAATAGGAATTACAAAGGAGGTAGTAGTAACAATTGTAGAAGTTATTTTTCTGCCATATTCAACCCAAAATGCTAATTTTTTGAACCTGAGAAACCTAAAAGTTTGCACTTCATTTTTGAATTAAAAAAACTAAAACATTTACCTGTAAAGGGTTTAGATATTTAATCAGCAAACCCTAATTATCAATTATCAATTATCCATTATCCATTCCTTCCTTCCTTTGAAATACTACTACATCATTTTCTTGATAATTTAATTGCCATTCTTGGTTATTTTGAAGACTTTTAAACAGAATAATACCCGCCTCCTCAGTATCCGGCCAAGGATGATGTAAATTCAAAACTACATAATCAAATTCATCTAAATTATCTGGCTCTGTTTGATTCAATAATTTTACCATTGAACGATGAGTAAAATGAGGTGCTAATCGATTATCTGTCAGTACCCCACCTTTAGTTTTGACGTGAGTAATTGCATTATTTGTGGCTTGCCAAGTATCAAAGCTACCCACATAAGAAAATAAACTTGCTAGATTACCAAACAAGAGAAATATTAAAGTAGACCACAAAATAATTATGCGGGGATATTGAAAATTTGGTATTGGTAATCTCAGATTAAATTTGGGAATTTCTAACTTGATTATCCAATGTGATTCGATCTGAATACTCTGATTTTCTGTTGGAGAAACTGCTGCTAAACAGGAAATTACTGTTAATAATAAAAAACTAATGGCAGGTAACGAATACTGATAATTTAAACTTCTCTGAAACGATACTTCAGAGAGAACATTTAACATAATTGTCGGAATAGTTGGAATCAGGGGAATAAGATTAGGTAAAACAGCTTTATTTGTCTGAAGTAGTAGAAATATTCCCCAAATTACAGGTAAAAATAACACAAAAATATATTTGATAGTTTCAAACGATAGTATTTTTCCTAACACTACTCCTGGTTGTAGCAAAATATTAAAAATAATTCCTACAACCGAATCTCCCAAATAACTATAACGTCCGACTCCAGCTACTTCTTCACCACTGAAAAAAGGGATAATTCCCTGAGTGACAACTATAAACCAAAAAATTCCTAAAACAAGAGCAATTAAACCGCAAAACTTCCGCTTTTCAAAAGTTAGTAACCAGAAACCCATAAAAGCTACAGTTAATGATAAAACCGCCTTACAACCCAACACCCAAATAATAGCAATACAAAACCAGAAAATACGTTTTAGTCTCGCTGCTAAAATTGCCCCTAAAATAGCAGGCAAAGCCATAACTTCTGGGTGAAAATCAAATAAATTGATATTAAAAATTACCGGATATAAAAGATACGAAATAGCGATCGCTAATGCTTGCCCTCGATTTAACCCCGCTAGTCTGGCCAAACACCAAGTCGGCCAACTTCCCAAAGATAAACATAGAGCTTGTAGTAAAAGTAGCCAATGGACATCAGGATAGATTCTATAGAATAATCCTAAAGGATAGACAGTCCAAGCAGCATGATTTCCCAAATGGTGATATCCCAAAAAAGAAGAAATGGGAGATTCTCCTTGACTAATCAAATATACAACTTGGTCATAAATACCCAAGTCAAACCCGGTAGAGTAGAACAGGGCATGACGTAAACTACTACAGATAAAGAAAATTAAGGTTACTATAATTATTAGCTTGCTCACAACAGGTGGTGGGAGAAGAATTAGACTTTTAAATTTTGGTTCTTTGCTCTTATTCAATGAGTTCAATAATGTAGATATTTAAAGTTTCCCAAAATATTTATTATAAATTGAGGAATTACAAAAACCCTATTCAGATTTCTACGCTAATTTAGTAGTTATAAATAGGTTGTAACATTTTACCGTAGGGATTTGGTCAGATAAATCTCATTTTTGCTTGGGGAAAGGAGACCAAACCCCTACAGTTTTTTTTCAGAAATCAGCAATGATTTCTGAGGTTGTATTTCCTAGAAAAATCTGGCAATGATTTCTTGAATTTTACCATCATGTTTGATAGTTTTACTGTATCTAGTTTGCGAAATATAACACTGACTAATCCAGCAAAAAGTGGTACATATTAATAATTTCAAAAAAATCAGAAACAGGGAATTAAAGTATTAATATTTTTGTGAACTATTTTACGTTGAATTTTGCTTATTTAAATTAATGCTAATAGTTAATAGCTGTTGGCACACCATTCTGGAATAGAAATGCTTAAAGCTATAATATCACTTTGAAAAAAAATGCTAAAAAAGTACATCTTGATTCAGAGATACTGAAAAAGATTTGGTTCCATTCAAGTCAAACAGTTATCTCTATAATTTTCCCCTTTTTTTTCACTATTTACTCTTTCTCTCCTAAATAACTAAATTTTTCTTCCTTCTTCCTTAAATGACTAATGAATCGTATAGTGGAATTGTGGACAACTTTCTAAAAAAAAATATGAAAGCAATTACTATATTGGGATCTACCGGGTCTATTGGTACTCAAACTTTAGACATTGTGACTCACAACCCAGAGAAATTTCGAGTTATTGGGTTAGCTGCTGGAAGTAATGTAGAAATGTTGGCCCAACAGGTAAGACAATTTCGCCCTCAAATTGTTGCTATTAATGATGAGTCCAAATTTACGGCACTACAAGAGGCCATTGCTGACCAGGAACCTCAACCTATATTGGTTGCTGGCCAAGATGGTGTGATAGAAGTAGCTAGATATGGCCAATCAGAAGCGGTGGTGACGGGTATTGTCGGTTGTGCTGGTTTATTACCTACTATTGCTGCTATTGAAGCAGGCAAAGATATTGCTTTAGCAAATAAAGAAACACTTATTGCCGCAGGTCCGGTTGTTAATCCTTTAATTGAAAAATATGGAGTCAAATTATTACCAGCAGACTCAGAACATTCAGCAATTTTTCAATGTCTTCAAGGTATACCTAAAAATGGTTTACGCAGAATTATTTTAACTGCTTCTGGTGGTGCTTTTCGAGATTGGCCGATTGAGAAATTATCACAAGTAAAAGTGGCAGATGCTATTAAACATCCTAACTGGTCAATGGGTAAGAAAATTACTGTTGATTCTGCCACAATGATGAATAAAGGTTTGGAGGTTATTGAAGCTCATTATTTGTTTGGATTGGATTATAATAATATTGATATAGTCATTCATCCTCAGAGTATAATTCACTCTTTAATAGAGTTACAAGATACTTCTGTTTTAGCTCAATTGGGTTGGCCGGATATGCGTTTGCCTTTGCTTTACGCTTTATCTTGGCCGGAAAGGATTTATACTGATTGGGAACAGTTAGATTTAGTTAAAGCTGGAAGTCTGACTTTTAAGGAACCTGATAATTTGAAATATCCTTGTATTCAGTTGGCTTATGGTGCAGGTCGTATGGGTGGTTCTATGCCTGCTGTTTTGAATGCAGCAAATGAACAGGCTGTAGCTTTGTTTTTGGAGGAAAAAATTACGTTTTTGAATATTCCTAAATTAATTGAATATGTCTGTGAAAAGCATAAGTCGAGTCATCAAGAAAATCCGAGTCTAGATGATATTTTAGAAGCAGATAAATGGGCAAGAAAAGAGGCTTTAGTAGGAACTAGTATAGTAAATAATTCTCTAACAAATCTAGCCTTGGTTAATGTTGATGAAAATCAAACAGAAATAGAAACAGAAATATCTACAACTAAAGAAAAGGATCGGACAAAATTTAATGATTTTTATCAACGGGGATTAGCTAAATATGAACAGCAAGATTATCAATCAGCTTTAGCAGAATTCGATCGGGCGATAGATATAGACCCCAATCATATAGATGCTTATATTCATAGAGGTGATGTTAAAGATAAATTAGAAGACTATGAGGGAGCAATTGCTGATTATAATCAGGTAATTAACAGAGATTCAACCCATCCAAAAGCTTATTACAGACGGGGAAATGTACTGCGAAAAGCTGGAGATAATTGGGGAGCGATCGCTGATTATAATCAAGCAATTAGACTAAATCCTAATTATACATCTACCAAGTATAGGAGTGATATTCATGGAGACCTAGAAACTATAGAAAAATTGCTACAGGAGAAGTTTATCTAATCATTTTTCTAGCAAGAGAAAATGATGAACTACTCAATTATTGTTAGCAACATCTGAAGTCAAAAAATCATCAACTAAAAAGATTTTATTGAGGCAAACAATTGGGTGAATAGATACAAAACTCAACTGAAACTATCATCTACTATTTCAACAACTATAGTAGTCAAAAATTAAGTATGAAATCCTTCAAAAATAGTTATAGAGCAAGATGAAATGATTCGTCAAAAAAAACAGTAGGGGTTTGGTCTCCTTTCCCCAAACGGAAATCGGATTTAGACTAAATCCTAATTATCAATCTACCAAGTATCGGAGTAATATTTATGGAGACCTAGAAACTAGAGAAAAATTGCTACAGGAGTAAGTTTATCTAATCATTTGTCTAGCAAGAGAAAATGATGAATCACTCAATTATTATCAGAAAAATCTGAAGTGAAAAAAATCATAACTAAAAAGATTTGATTTAGTAAAAAAAACGGGTAAATAGATCCAAAACTAAACTGAAACTATCATCTAGTATTTAAACAACTATAGTAGTCAAAAACTAAGTTGTGAAATCCGGCAAAAATAGTTATATGGCAATATGAAATGATTCAGAAACAAAACTGTAGGGGTGTGGAGACCAAACCTAAGCAAAAATCGGATTTAGACTAAATCCTAATTAGACATCTGCCAAGTATCGGAGTAATATTTATGGAGACCTAGAAACTAGAGAAAAATTGCTACAGGAGTAAGTTTATCTAATCATTTGTCTAGCAAGAGAAAATGATGAATCACTCAATTATTATCAGAAAAATCTGAAGTGAAAAAAATCATAACTAAAAAGATTTGATTTAGTAAAAAAAACGGGTAAATAGATCC
>NZ_JAAHHT010000234.1:0-6725 GCF_010672085.1 Okeania sp. SIO3I5 | reverse complement strand
GTTTATCTAATCATTTGTCTAGCAAGAGAAAATGATGAATCACTCAATTATTATCAGAAAAATCTGAAGTGAAAAAAATCATAACTAAAAAGATTTGATTTAGTAAAAAAAACGGGTAAATAGATCCCAAACTAAACTGAAACTATCATCTAGTATTTAAACAACTATAGTAGTCAAAAACTAAGTTGTGAAATCCGGCAAAAATAGTTATATGGCAATATGAAATGATTCAGAAACAAAACTGTAGGGGCGTGGAGACCAAACCCAAGCAAAAATCGGATTTAGACTAAATCCTAATTAGACATCTGCCAAGTATCGGAGTAATATTTATAGAGACCTAGAAACTAGAGAAAAATTGCTACAGGAGTAAGTTTATCTAATCATTTGTCTAGCAAGAGAAAATGATGAACAACTCAATTATTATCAGCAACATCTGAAGTGAAAAAATTATCAACTAAAAAGATTTGATTTGGGTAAATAATTGGGTAAATATATACAAAACCAAACTGAAACTATTATCTACTAATTCAACAATTATAGTAGTAAAAAATTAAGTTGTGAAGTTGTGAAATCCGGCAAAAATAGTTATATGGCAATATGAAATGATTCAGAAACAAAACTGTAGGGGTGTGGAGACCAAACCCAAGCAAAAATCGGATTTAGACTAAATCCTAATTATCAATCTACCAAGTATCGGAGTAATATTTATGGAGACCTAGAAACTAGAGAAAAATTGCTACAGGAAAAGTTTATCTAATCATTTGTCTAGCAAGAGAAAATGATCAACCACTCAATTATGATCAGCAACATTTGAAGTGAAAAAATCATCAAGTAAAAAGATTTGATTGAGGCAAATAATTCGGTAACATAGATACAAAACTAAACTGAAACTATCATCTAGTATTTAAACAACTATAGTAGTCAAAAACTAACTTGTGAAATCCGGCAAAAATAGTTATATGGCAATATGAAATGATTCAAAAAAAACAGTAGGGGTTTGCTCTCCTTTCCCCAAACGGAAATCGGATTTAGACTAAATCCTAATTAGACATCTGCCAAGCATCGGAGTGATATTCATGGAGACCTATAAATTATAGAAAAATTACTACAAGAGTAAGTTGCTCTAATCATTCGTCTAGCAAGATAAAATGATGATTCAGTCAATTATTATCAGGAAAATCTGAAGTGAAAAAATTATCAACTAAAAAGATTTTACTGAGGCAAATAATTGGGTAAATAGATACAAAACTAAACTGAAACTATCATCTAGTATTTAAACAACTATAGTAGTCAAAAACTAAGTTGTGAAATCCGGCAAAAATAGTTATATGGCAATATGAAATGATTCAAAAAAAAACTGTAGGGGTTTGGCTTCCAAATCCCATTTGCGCTTGGGTTGGCAGACCCAACCCCTACTATAAAATAGTAAAAATAGTACAACATAAGCAATGAAAATATTACAACATAAGCGCCGATGGCAAATACATAACTTCTCTATTTTTCAAGTTTTATGTAAAGATGTTGATAAAGTCTAGCTATTACAGGAGGTACTAATAACTGTTAACTGTTAACTAATAACTAATAACTAATAACTGTTAACTAATAACTGATAACTGATAACTGATAACTGATAACTGAATTATGTATACCACATCTGAAAATACAACCACAATAATAGTAGCTTTGATTGCTCTGGGAATTCTGGGTTGGGGATACTATAGAGCTAAACCTTATGGTAAAACAGGCATTTTAGCCTGGTTACAATCAGTAGTATTAATGGCACCTTGGCTACTATTTTTTGCTCTATTTGCTGCGGGAATTTATCTCAATTTAGTATTAATTATATTTCTGCTAATAGCTTGTACAGGATTGTACATTTATTTGGGAAAACAATTACGAATAATAGCAGCTCAAGAAGCAGAAAATAAACCAGATATCTCACCAATCACCAATTCCTTACAAGAGTCTTCCAGTGAAGAAAAAACTCAACTAGAAAATCTAGATAAAACAGAAAACGGAGAACAGAAAAAAGCAGAAACTGTAGAATTTATTCCGATTCCAACTGAGGATTTGCAAAAAGTTAAAGACATTTTTGGTGTCGATACTTTCTTTGCAACTGAAACTATCCCTTATCAAGAGGGAGCTATTTTCAAGGGAAATTTACGGGGAGAAGCAGAAACAGTTCATGGTAAATTATCAGCAACATTAACAGAAAAACTAGGCGATCGCTACCGACTATTTTTATTGGAAGGTCCGGAAGCTAAACCAGTAGTGATCATTTTACCAAGCAAAAATGACCCTAAATCTGCCACTACATCCCAAAAAATTCTGGCAGTTATTCTATTAATTATGACTATTGCCACCAGTTTTGAAGCGGGTGGGTTATTGTTAGGGTTCGACTTTTTCAACCAACCCATGAGATATCAAGAAGCATTACCCGTTGTCATTGGTCTGTGGATAGTTTTGGGCGGTCACGAAATTGCTCACCAAGTCCTGGCAAAACGTCACAATGTTCGCTTTAGTTGGCCGTTCTTTCTCCCTGCTTGGCAAATTGGTAGTTTTGGTTCCGTTAACCGTTTCGAGTCACTCATCCCTAGTCGAAAAGTTCTGTTTGATGTTGCTTTTGCCGGACCTGCTGCTGGTGGAATAATTTCTTTGGCAATGTTATTAGGAGGTTTGTTACTTTCCCAGGAAGGTAGTCTGTTTCAAATGCCATCAGAATTTTTCAAAGCTTCTGTTTTGGTGGGAACTTTAGCGCGAGCAATCTTAGGTCCGGCAGTACATCAAAATATTGTAGATGTTCACCCACTGGCAATTATAGGTTGGTTGGGTTTGGTGATTACGGCAATTAATCTGATGCCAGCAGGTCAGTTGGATGGAGGTAGAATTGTTCAAGCAGTTTATGGTCGGAGAGTTGCAGGTAGAGCAACACTTTTTACTTTTATAGTCTTGGCGATCGCTTCTTTGGTTAATCCTTTAGCGTTGTATTGGGCGGTTATTATTTTGGTATTACAGCGAAATTTAGAACGCCCTTGTTTGAATGAATTAACTGAACCAGATGATGCTCGTGCTGCTTTGTGTTTGTTAGCTTTATTTTTAGCGATCGCTACTTTGTTTCCTCTTACTCCAGGTTTAGCTGGTAAATTGGGTATTGGCGGTTAGTCGGTAGCAGGAGTGATGGAGTGATGGAGTGATGGGGAGTGTGAATTTTGAAAGAGTACCTTTGCGATCGCCCGATTTAGTATAACTTCTAATTACTGACTTCTTACTTCTTACTTCTGACTTCTGGCTTTAAGAAGTGGGTTGACAATTTGTATGGTTAAAGTTAGTATAGAAAGTGAGGAGATTGGTATTAAGAACCTTGATAAATGAATAGCAGTGCCTTTTTTGTCATTTTTTGTTTTTAAGGAGTGCTTAAAAGGTGGTTTTTCATCTTTGCATGGTACCCCACATACGCACCTCGCAGAATCGCTGAAACCCTGATGCTTTCGTTTAACTGCGTCGATGCCATGCTAGGAGAGGGTTTGAGGGTCGTCATTTTGCCAAAAATTGCCAATTTGACTTTTTAATCAAAGGGGTAGGTATTTTTGGGGGTCTGAAAGCCTTGGTTTGTCGTGGTTCTGAAACCGAACTCTCTAGCGCTTCACCCGAAGCGGAATTAATGGAAACGATTACCTCGAGGAAGTCATCACTTTGTTCATCAGTTGACTCTAGCGCTTCACCCGAAGCGGAATTAATGGAAACCTTTTTCAAGATAAACTACTATTCCAATTTTATTCTCTTCACTCTAGCGCTTCACCCGAAGCGGAATTAATGGAAACGAGGTTATCAACGTGGTAACCAAAATTTCTTTCACCCTCTAGCGCTTCACCCGAAGCGGAATTAATGGAAACACCCGTTGCCGTCTCCATTGTTAGCCCAACGAAGCTCTAGCGCTTCACCCGAAGCGGAATTAATGGAAACGATTTGGGATTTGAAAATCTTGGACATTTTTTTTCGTTACTCTAGCGCTTCACCCGAAGCGGAATTAATGGAAACGCTAGAAATAGTGGCAAAAATTTAAGTTTTTTCATTCTCTAGCGCTTCACCCGAAGCGGAATTAATGGAAACGTGAAGCTAGGATTACGGAGACCAGCTAAAGAACGGGGCTCTAGCGCTTCACCCGAAGCGGAATTAATGGAAACACCATCTATAGCAACAAAGGTTTTTACACCTTGCTGATACTCTAGCGCTTCACCCGAAGCGGAATTAATGGAAACATCATGTGGTCTTTGATGCCTGTCAGGAACACATCACTTTAGCGCTTCACCCGAAGCGGAATTAATGGAAACAGTAATGCAGATGCTCAGGGGTTTTGGGAAACCTTGAGCCTCTAGCGCTTCACCCGAAGCGGAATCCCCCCTAACCCCCCTTTGAAAGGGGGGGACTGGATTATAGTGCTTCACCTGAAATAGAATTAAGAGAAACTTCCTTTGATTTTGAGGAAGTTTTTTTTACCAAAATTTTTCTTTGTGCATAAGAAGCAATATGTAGCGATCGCCACTAGACGATTTTAATAAACTTATAGGATAATCCTAAATTCTAAGCCCCCCTTTCAAAGGGGGGTTGGGGGGATTAAACTCTTGAGAGAAAGTTTTTTTTACCAAAACTTTTCTTTGTGCATAAGAAGCGATATGTAGCGATCGCCACTAGACCATTTTAATAAACTTATAGCGTAATCCTAAATTCTAAGCCCCCCTTTCAAAGGGGGGTTTGGGGGGATTAATCAAAATGAACGTTAAAACCTCTATTAACGTATAACCATGACATTAGAAACACAACTAAGTTTAGAACAATTTTTAACTCTTCCAGAAGAGGATATTACTTATGAATTAATTGAGGGAAAAGTACAACCTAAAATGTCTCCTAAAAGATTTCATTCTCGCTTAACAGGTACTCTTTTTCTACTTCTTACTAACTGGAGTAAATCAAAAGGAGAAGTAGGAATAGAATGGGGAGTTATTCTACAAAAAAATGGCAAAGATTGGGTTCCCGTGCCCGATTTGTTATATATTTCTTATGATAAATTACCCCCAGAAAGATTTGAAGATGAACTGTGTCCGTTTCCTCCTGAATTAGCCATTGAAATTATATCTTCTGGTCAATCTTTTGGGGATTTAAGTGAAAAAGCAACAGATTATTTGAATGCAGGAGTTTTGAGGGTTTGGATTATTGATTCAAAAGCAAAAAGCATTACTATTTTTTATCCTGATGCTCCACCAAAAACTAAACGAGGAAAAGAACGTTTAACAGATGAAGTTTTACCAGAATTAGAAATAAGTGTTGAACAAATTTTTCAGCAAGCAGGATTTGTTTGAATTTAGAATTTAGAATTTAGAATTTAGAATTCAGAAGTTGTACCAAATCCGGTTATTAAAAGTACCTTTTATATTCAAAAATGATTCACCCAGTGCGAGCTTCTAGCTGGCGAATAATTTTATCTACCTCGCGAATAATTTTATCTAGCTGGAGAATAATTTTATCTAGCTGGCGAATAATTTTATCTAGCTCGCGAATATTTTATCTAGCTCACGAATATTTTATCTAGCTCACGAATAATTTTATCTACCTCGCGAATAATTTTATCTAGCTCACGAATATTTTTCCAACTGTTCCCTGTTCCCTATTCCCTACTCCCTACTCCCTAAAAAAAATGACACTTACTGTTGATTTAAAAAATATAGCTGCTGCTTTACCAATTTTTATTGAACCCGAACAAAAGGAAAAATTTTTATTTGTCTTAGGAGCTTTGATAACCAGATTAATTAGTTTGAGAAAAGGTGCTGAAATTATGGAAATTGATGCTGAGGAATTGTTGCAAATCTTAGATTTATTAGGGATTGAATTTTCCTATCTTTCTTCAGAGGATATAGAGCAAGAACAAAGGTAGTAAAAATCTTGAAAATTCTGATTAATTCATCTCCGATCATCTTTTTAGTCAGGTTGCAAGTTTTAAAATTATTTCTTAACAACAATCTCCCCATCTCCCGATATTTCCATCTCCCCTAAATATGTAATCATATCAAATCCGGTAGTATTGGTCTAAAAAGAGTGTGGGAAGGGTGGGAGTGTAGGGAAATATAGAAAGATTTGGCAATGACTGAAGATGGAACATTTTTTTCTACCGAATTAAGCAGATTTGATATCAGTGTTCAACCTAATTTCATAAAGGGTTTGGAGACCACACCCCTACGGTAATGTTTTCTCACTTTTGACCGCTATGAGGGGTCTCACCCTGAACTGCAACGTTATAGTTATTGAAATTTTTGGATGATCTGGAATTCGGTTATATAAAATATGTTCATAATTCTATAATTAGTTCAATATTCAATCTCCCGTTTGATATCAGTGTTCAACCTAATTTCATAAAGGGTTTGGAGACCACACCCCTACGGTAATGTTTTCTCACTTTTGACCGCTATGAGGGGTCTCACCCTGAACTGCAACGTTATAGTTATTGAAATTTTTCGATGATATAGAATCCGGTTATATAAAATTGTTCATAATTCTATAATTAGTTCAATATTCAATCTCCCGTTTGATATCAGTGTTAAACCTGATTTCATAAAGGGTTTGGAGACCACACCCCTACGGTAATGTTTTCTCACTTTTGACCGCTATGAGGGGTCTCACCCTGAACTGCAACGTTATAGTTATTGAAATTTTTCGATGATATAGAATCCGGT
>NZ_JAAHHT010000233.1 GCF_010672085.1 Okeania sp. SIO3I5 | reverse complement strand
AGACTTTTAATTGTTGATTTTGCAAATCAAGTTCAATACTTAATGCTTCTAGTGGCAATACTCCTAATAAAGGATCGCTACCTCCAGGAAGTTCTAAACATTCAAAAGTTCCTTCCCGTCCTAGTAGAGAAATTTTGGCATCTTGAAAAATGCGTGCTTTACTAATACCAGTAGCAGTCATTACATCTACTTCTTTGAGAACTTCTAATCCTAATTGAGCGATCGCTTCTGGTGGTAAGCAGAGAGTTGTAGCTCCTGTATCTACCAGAGCATCTTTAATAACAATAGAACGTACTTCTTCAGCAGAAATAAAATTTCGATAAGCAGCTGCTTGGTCTGCACGGTTAGTGATGACTAGAGTTGTGGTTATTTTACCCATTGAGTTTTTCTTGACTAATTCCATAAATCTTTTCCATTTTATTATAATGTCTTTGATTAATCAACGTTTTGGAGAGGTCGATCGAGATATTAGTAGTCAGATTAATCCGTATATACGTGCCATAATCCGTGTGAGCGCTGCAATTTCTTTTTTGCCCACTCCCGCAGTTGTTTGTCTACTCAAGAAGACCTCTCCCCCAACCCCTCTCCTGCGAGGAGAGGGGGGAAACTCCCCCAACGCTAGCAGGGAAGGGGGTAGGGGGGTTAGGTATTTTCTAATCGCTGCAATTTCCTTTTTGCCGACTCTCGCAGTTGTTTGTCTGGGTCGTTTGCTGCTCTGTCTTGTAATAGTTGCAGGGTTTGCGGATGGTCTGGATATTGTTCGAGTATTGCTTCTAGTGCTATTTTTCGAGGGTTATCTAGAAGCAAAATTTCAGCTTGAAAGGGATCGTTGAGGGCGACGTGATAAAACAATTCAAAAATTCCGGGTTCGTGTTTCCAACCAGTCGCAATTTGTCGCACCGCTTCCTGTCGCACATCTGAATTGTCATCAGACACAGCCCATTGTTTGAGTAAATCTAAAATTCTGGGTTCGTGTTTCCAACCAGTAACAATTTGTCGTACTGCTTCAAGTCGCACATCCGAATTATCATCAGACGCAACCCATTGTTTGAGTAGTTCTAAAATTCCGGGTTCGTGTTTCCAACCAGTCGCAATTTGTTCCACCGCTTCCTGTCGCACACTCGGACTATCATCAGACGCAACCGATTGTTTGAGTAGTTCTAAAATTCCGGGTTCGTGTTTCCAAGCAGTCGCAATTTGTTCCACCGCTTCCTGTCGCACATCCCAATTCTTATGAGAAACAACCCACTGCTTGAGTAATTCAAAAATTCCGGGTTCGTGTTTCCAACCAGTCGCAATTCGTCGCATCGCTTCACGTCGCACATACCAACTACCATCAGACGCAACCGATTGTTTGAGTAGTTCTAAAATTCCGGGTTCATGTTTCCAACCAGTCGCAATTTGTCGTACCGCTTCCTGTCGCACATCCCAATTCTCATCAAAAACAACCCATTGTTTGAGTAAATCTAAAATTCCGGGTTCGTGTTTCCAACCAGTCGCAATTTGTTGTACCGCTTCAAGTCGCACATCCGAGTCATCATCAGACGCAACCGATTGTTTGAGTAGTTCTAAAATTCCGGGTTCGTGTTTCCAACCAGTCGCAATTTGTCGCACCGCTTCACCTCGTACATCCCAATTTTCATCAGAAACAACCCATTGTTTGAGTAGTTCTAAAATTCCGGGTTCGTGTTTCCAACCAGTCGCAATTTGTCGTACTGCTTCACGTCGCACATACCAACTACCATCAGAAACAACCCATTGTTTGAGTAGTTCTAAAATTCCGGGTTCATGTTTCCAACCAGTCGCAATTTGTTCCACTGCTTCCTGTCGCACATACGAGCTATCATCAGACACTACTATTTGTTTAAGTAAATCTAAAATTCCGGGTTCGTGTCTCCAACCAGTAGCAATTTGTCGCACCGCTTCACGTCGCACATACTTATCATCATCAGACACAACCCTTTGTTTGAGCCAAATATAAGTTGAGTTTTCATCCCTCCAGGTTGTAGCCACCACTTCCACAGCTTGAGTACGAATTTCATGAACTCGCTTTGCCTCATCGCTATCAGGTTCATAATAATAACCAAGATCATACCCAGTCAAATCTTTTAACCTATTTAATAACCGCTCCTCCACATCACCAAGACTCTGACGACTCCTAACTTCAGACAAACACTTACCCGCCAAAAATAAATTAGCAAACTTTTCCTCTTCCCCCTCTTGCTCCATCAAATAACTAATAATATCTCCCACAAACGTAGCATCAATCATCCCCACAATTAACCGCAAAACCTCATGCCATTTTTCATCCCGCCAATGCTTACCAAAAACATCATTTATTAACCCATCTATTTCCAGACTTTGTGTTTCCTTAAACTGCCAAACAAAACTCCAAGCACAGAAAAATTCCAAAAAAGTTCGATGCACAAAAGCATAATATTCAGCCCCAACAAAACACAAAATAAAATTCCGAGTCCGCAACTGTTCAATCAACGCCTTAGCCATCGGTCTCGCATCATTAATATCTATACTTTTCAGATATTCCGAAATAATCTCTCTTAAATCCTTTTCAGCAATCAAATTACCAGCTAAACCAGCCTCATTTTCCTGCATAAAAAAAGCCACCCGACGCAAAATTGCCTGCTTATCTTTATAGTCAATAGTTATCGGGTCAATTTTTACATCAAGCAAGGCTCGTTCCATATCCCATTGCTGTAATAAAACCCGCGAAGCTTGATTATAAAGTTCCGCCCTATCTCTCGGCAATTGTTGATGACGATTCAAGATAGCCATCATAGTTAGTAAAAGGGGATTTCCTGCCAATTCTTCAATAGCTCGATAATCCTTAATTGCCTGTTTTAATCGTTCCCTTTTCCTCTTCCTTTCTGCCTCATCCTGATAAGTAAACTTATGCCAATTTTGAATAAACTTTTCAACTTGTTCCTCCTCTAAATCTTGCAACATAAAATGATAAAACTCAGCATCCCGAAGTTTTTGAGGCTTATAACCAATCACCCGCGAAGTAACAATAACCCGGACATTTTTATAGTCATTAGTAAACCGATGAATATCAGTAATTACCTCCTCTCGTTTAGCCGGATCGAAAACTTCATCTAACCCATCAAACATCACAATAGCATCACCATTTTGTAATTTTGCATCAAGTTCAGGTTTAGGTAAACGACAAACAACTCCACGACCTTTTTCCAGAAAATCTAGAAAATCATTACACTTATTCGCATCATAATTACGCACATAAGTCCGCAATTCAATTAATAAAGGAATTGGGTATAAAGGCAAATATTTCGGCAGTAACTCTGCCCATTGCAAAGCGATATATTGTAATAAAGTAGACTTGCCAGAACCAGGGTCTCCCAGAATAACTAAATATTTATAATTTTTATCTTCTACTAAGTCTAAAACTGAGCGAATTTGTTGTTCAAAATATCTGCGCCGGAGTGCTTCCAATTGTTCTGAAGAAAAATCTTCCTCAAGGTCTCCAGTCTCCTTTAACCGCTGCCGATATTCTTTAGGAATTTCATGTACTTGAGGCAAAAACTCTTGAGATTCCCGGACATTTTGAGGAATAAATATTTTCCATAATTTCAATCTATCGTAACCATAACCACTCGTATCTAAACTTTCTAATTTGACATTGCCATATTGTTCTCGGATTCCCTCTTGATGTTTTTTGAGATTAAAATCTAATTTAATATCAGAGTTGAGATTTGCTAGTTTATCAAAATTTTTTGAATCTAATATTTTCCGTAATTCATCAGAATTTATCCTAATAATTTGAACTTTTTTGAGATAATTTTTAGCGATTTCTTCCCAGTCAAAATTTTCTGGTAAATCTGGTAAATCTGGATTTCTTTGGTGCCAAATTTTTACCAATTGAGGAGTATCTAAAACCTTAATATCTTTATTAAACGGACTCCCCATAATTTCCAAAACCGACTCATTTTCCAGAAATAGTTTTAAATGCCGATTATATTTCTCAATTTGACTTTGCTCTAATTCAGCAAGCTTTAATTCTTGCTCTACTAACCCAGAAAATTCTTGAAGAGCTTCCTTCATAGCTTTTGTTAAAGACCTTTTTTGGCGATCGCTAATCTCACCTGTAAAATCAGTAATACATTGCTTAAAAAAATCTTTAACATAGTCTTCAAGGGTATCTTTAAGCAATATGGCAAAAACTTCTTTAAAGAGAAACCAAAGTAATGAGAAAAATGTAGTAGTAGCCAACCATTCAAGCATAATTATTTCACCTTTAATTTTAATAGTTATTTTTAATTATATTACCTGAATAATCATCATTGTAGGGGCGAATGGCCATTCGCCCTTACCCATTGTATGTATGCCATTTTCCCATCACCCAATCTCCTCGAAGTCAGGGCAAGACACGGATTTTGCCACGGATACACCGATGATTAGATGGCCTAATAGAAGCGATAGAACGACCTTCCGCTGTCGCGTTGGCGGAGCCTAGCGGCAGCTATATCGCTTAGATTCAGAAAAAAATCATAGGATTATTTATTTAATAGTTAAATTAACTATTCCAAAAATTATCAGAAATAGATTCAATAGTCTTTTTTAAAGCTTTTATCTAAAACTCAAGGCAATAGCTAATAGCTGATAACTGATAACTGATAATAAACTCTCTTTTCCTTCATAACTTAATCGCCTCTTTTAAGATATTTTCCTTGATAAAATAATGCAAAGATTTAGTAGAAACTACATCGAATTTTCTATTTAAAAGCTGTTCTAAATCCTCTATTAACCCCACAGGAAACCAAGGATAAATCTTAGACAAATCATAATCAATCAAAAAATCTATGTCACTATTTTATGTCTCTTCTCCCCTAGCTACTGACCCAAAAACCCTGACATTAAATGCTCCATGTTTAGCAGCTAAAGCTAATATTTCCTCTCGCTTTTCTTGTAAGTATTCCTTAAGTTTCATTTTTCTATCTTCTCCAAAAGTAAATTATTTTAGTAATTTTTTAAATAGTGTCAAATCAATTCAAAATTCAAAATTATTAATTCGCTCATTATAACCTCTGCCTAAAGTCAGAGGCTTGAAATCAGGAAAATATTTTTGATTTTTTCGTTAAACAAGAACGAGGCTTGAATCCTTAATTAAACAATTATTTAAATTCACTTAGAACCAAAATTTTTGAACTTTGAATTTTTAATTTTTAATTCAAAAAATAGCTAACATTTTCACTATACCTAAAGATTAAAATTATAGCTTGATAGATATCTATTAAAACTGCTAAATCACGCATGATAAATTACCTCTGCTAAACTCAGACTTTCTTGAAGTTTCAGCCAATTTTTACTTTTTTCCATGCTGGTTTTACTAATCAAATCCACAGGTCGATTAAATAACTTTTCAAACTTTTCTTTAAGTTCTATTTTTTCTAATAGTCCTCTTGAGGCAGAAGGTAAATAACTAATTAGCAAATCAAGATCACTTTCAGAGGAAAAGTCATCTCTTAAGATTGAACCAAAAACAGCTAATTCAGATATTAAATTAGCCTGACAAAATTTGGTTAATTCTTCTAAATTTATTTGTAGCCTTTGGTATATTCTTATTTGATTTGGAGACTGAGTTAACATTTTTTTCTTGACAGTGTTTATTTGGAATTCCTTGCCACAATTTTATTTTGCCACAATTTTAGTTTTTTTTGAAGATTAAGAGTTAAAAATCCTCTCTTTAAAAGCCCTTCCTTACAAGGGAAGGGGGTTGGGGGGTTAGGTTTTTCAAGCTAGACACGCTACGACAAGAGCTGATAACTGATAACTGAAAGGGGAGGGATTGACAAGAAAATTTGACATGGTATTATACTCATAATGGAGAAGGTGCGCTCATATATACTTAAATAAATGAAGCCCAAAAAACCTTATGTTCCTGCTAGGGGGAAGTTTGATAACTAATAGATATCTCCAGTAATAAAAAATAAAATCAATGTATGGCTTTGTTGTATGAAAAAATATAGCTACCGCACTTTGCTGCATGCATATGTACTTCATACTTCTACAACTATTGTCCAATAAATAAATCAAAGATCAAAGGTTGATAAAAAAAAGGCTGAAACTTATGCCTGTAAAGGCTTTGAGCAATTTAACTATTGGCCAATAAATAAATCAAAGATCAAAGGTTGATAAAAAAAAGGCTGAAACTTATACCTGTAAAAGCTTTGAGCGATTTAACTATTGGCCAATAAAATAATAGAAAGAAAGAGGGTGATATAACTGCCACTAGGTTCACCTTTCATGTCGGCTCTGACAACCGAAAAGCGGAACGGATGTTCTATGGCTATTACCGAAAAATTTTGGTTTAAAGCCTCCCCTTGGATAGGGGATAAGAAATAAAAATTTTCCTTCGAGTCAATCCTCTCCTTGAAAAGAAGAGGTAATTATTCATTATTCATTATTCATTATTCATTGTTGAAAACAAAGCCTCAATGTATTGTAAAGAAAGCTTCAAGTCTTTCTCCCTGCTTCCTGCTCTCTAACCCTTGAAAAAATTATGCAACCTGGAACAGTTCTCAGACAACGTTACCAAATTATCAAGCTCCTCGGAAGTGGAGCGTTTGGGGATACCTATTTAGCTCAAGATTTGGATGTACCAAGAAAGCGCAAATGTGTAGTTAAACACCTTAAACCTAAAATCCCAGATCCGGCAGTTTTGCCTATTGCTCAAAGGTTGTTTGAGAGAGAAGCGGAGGCGTTAGATGAATTAGGCGAAGAGTCGGATCAAATACCAAAGTTATTTGCTCATTTCCAGGAAGGAACGGAATTTTACTTGGTGCAAGAATATATAGAAGGGGAAGATATTAGTAAAGAACTGACGCCAGGGAAAAAATTGAGTGAGTCTGACACTATTGCTTTATTGAAAGGAATTTTAGAAGTATTAGTAGTAGCTCATCAAAGTAATATTATTCACCGAGACATCAAACCAGAAAATTTGATGCGTCGGAAGTCTGATGGCAAAGTAGTGTTGATAGATTTTGGGGCAGTAAAAGAAATAAATGTATTGACTATCAACCAACAAGGTGCAACAACTTTAACTGTAGCAGTCGGAACACCTGGATATATGCCAAGCGAACAAAGTAACGGCAAACCTAAGCTGAGTAGCGATATCTATGCAGTGGGAATGGTAGGAATAAAGGCGCTGACTGGGAAAGAACCGAGAAACTTACCAACAGACTCGAAGACGGGAAATGTTATCTGGCGGAACGAGGCAGAGGTGAGTAACCGTCTGGCAGATATATTAGATAGGATGGTGCAGGAATATTTTCGAGACCGTTATGAAAATGCGACACAAGCATTACAAGCATTACCTAAAACTTCAAAATTTGATAAAACCAGAAGACAGATATTGATATTGGGAGGTTTGGCAGGGGGTGGGTTTGTCGCAGCAATGGTAACTAAATATTTGTGGGATAAATTCAAGCTACTACAACCCAAATTTCCCATTCAGACATTTACTACCGTCACAGTTAATCGCAGAGGAGAAATAATAAGTCGCTCTGAAGGTAAAGCAGAAGTAATGACAGAAAACCTCGGTGATGGAGTCTCCCTAGAAATGGTAAAAATTCCTGGAGGTAGATTTTTTATGGGGTCTCCAGAGACGGAAGTAGGAAGAAGAGATACGGAAAGTCCGCAACATTATGTAGATGTGCCAGAATTTTTCATGGGAAAGTACCCAGTTACTCAAGCGCAGTGGGAAGCAGTTATGGGAAATAATCCTTCTGAGTTTAAGGGTGCAAACCGCCCTGTAGAAAATGTAAGTTGGAACGACGCGACAGAGTTTTGTCAGAAACTCTCAGAAATAACGGGTAAAAAGTATAGTTTACCCAGTGAGAGTCAGTGGGAATATGCTTGTCGAGCCGGAACAACAACGCCATTTTATTTTGGGGAAACTATAACGTCTGAGTTAGTTAACTATAATGGTACGTTTACTTATGCTGATGAACCGAAAGGAATACATCGAAAAGAAACAACAGATGTGGGAATTTTTCCACCTAATAGTTTTGGTTTGTACGATATGCACGGCAATGTCTGGGAATGGTGTCAGGATGTTTGGCATAGTAACTATAATGGAGCGCCTACAGATGGAAGTGCTTGGGAAACTGGAGGTGATAGCGATCGAAGACTGCTCCGTGGCGGTTGCTGGTACGCCAGTTCTTTGTATTGCCGTTGTGCCTGGCGTAACGACGTCAATCCGGGCTTCCACAACTACGTTGTGGGTTTTCGGATTGTCTCGGTGGTTTCAGTCGTTTCTGTCTTTCGTTCCTAGAATTCTTCCCCTCTATTCTTTTCCTCTGAATCCGTGTATCCGTGGCATAATCGGTGTGAGCTATCCGTGGCATAATCGGTGTGAGCCTTTACCTCTTTTCCCCTTAATCCGTGTATCCGTGGCATAATCCGTGTGAGCTATCCGTGGCATAATCCGTGTGAGCTATCCGTGGCATAATCCATATTAGCTATCCGTGTCATAATCCGTGTGAGCTATCCGTGTCATAATCCGTGTGAGCTATCCGTGGCATAATCCGTGTGAGCGGAAGTCAGGGCAAGACAAGGATTTTGCCACGGATGCACGAATGAGAGAATCTGCATTTTGTGGAGTACCAAAAAAATGTCAATAGTAATTTTTAAAAGGTACTGTTAAGAATCATTACGGTGGTGTATACCCCACGGTAATTTATGTAAAAATATTACGGTGGTGTATACCCGACAAAAACTAAATTACAAAGGAAAAGTAAAAAAGTAAGTCCGCTACTGAAATAACTAAAAACTTGAACTTCTAACTTTCAAAAATTTCTATGTCTCAAAGCACTTTAATATCAACAAAAATTCCACCTCTGGAAAACGGCGATAAACTTAATTGTATTGAATTTGAAAGGCGTTATGAACAAATGCCTCATATCAAAAAAGCTGAACTAATTGCAGGAATTGTTCATAAGGCATCACCTTTAAGAATTGATCGACATGGAGAACCTCATGCTTCAATTATAACATGGCTTGGTTTCTATAAAGCCTTTACTCCTAATCTACAACTAGGAGATAATTGTACAGTACGTCTTGATGCAGAAAATGAACCTCAACCTGATGTTTTACTCAGAATTGATGTTGATGGGCAATCGACAATTAGTGAAGATGGCTATGTAGAAGGTGCGCCAGAATTAATTGTAGAAATTGCAGCTAGCAGTGCGTCTATTGATTTACATCAAAAATTAAAAACCTATCAAAATAATAAAGTACAAGAATATTTAGTTTGGCGGATTTATGATGGAGAAATTGATTGGTTTAGGCTAAAAAATGGAAAATATATTAAACTTAAATCCAATGAAACAGGTATTATTTGTAGTGAATATTTCCCTGGTTTATGGTTAGAAAAAGAAGCTTTAATTGCAGGAAATTTAGCTAAAGTATTAGCAATTTTACAACAGGGATTAAATTCTCCAGAATATCAAAAATTTGTCAAAAATTATGATTAAATCCTAAGCATTGAACTAAAATAGTACAAAAATCAGTATAGCGGTTTTCAGTAAACGTGAGGTACATCAACGATCCCCCTAAATCCCCCTTAAAAAGCTATGCCTTACTCACATCTTTCTTAACATAAAACTTGGGCATTATAGATAAGTTATGTGCAAGCGAATCAAAGGCTTTTTTGGGAGAAAAGTCTGTTGAAAAATACATTTTTTTGATAATTTTACACAGAATTGTTCCTCTCCCTCCTCCCCCTCTTCCCCACCCTCCCACAAGGGTTTCAAGAGTTGTGAGTAATGGATAGCTTAAAAAGGGGGACTTCTAGTTCCCCCCTTCTCAAGGGGGGTTAGGGGGGATCTCCAGAACTGTACCTCACTAAGCTGGGAAATGCTATATCTTGTAGAGAAAAATTATGATTTCCTGATACAATGTTTAATATTTCTGGCGAGCAAGATGCTCGCACTATAATAATGACAATATACCAAACCGATCCTTCCAATTTTCTCCAATTACTCGAAATGGTAAAAGATGGAGACGAACTCAACCTCCAACCAGGAGATTACAAAGCGCCTTTTACTATTGATAAATCAATTACCATTCGTGGTAGTGGCACCGATACTATAATTTTTGCTGCAACGGAACCACCATTAAAAATTACAGTTCCCGGAGTGCGACTGGAAAACCTGACAGTGGAGCGGACAGTCGGTGGTGACAAAGGCGAAGTTGCCATATTTGCCGAACCTAATACTAATCCCATTTTGAACCAGATCAAATTAAATGGCATTGCCGAAAACGTCGAATGGGAAGGAGCAAGTTGGGATATTCCGACAGTTCTCGACTTTGGGGAAGTGGAAATAAATCGACTCGTGGAACGTGGATGGGAGTTACAACTGGGTGCGGTTTGTGAGGTTTTGTGCAATTTAAAATGGTTGCAGGTGCGCTCCAGTTATCTCTCACCGGGGCGACAAAATTTAGAGGTTGTGTTGAATACTGCCGATATTCCTGTTGGTACAAATTTATCTGGTTTAATTTCTCTGTTGGCAGCAGATGGGAGACGGGAATTAGAGGTTGCTGCCAAAATGATTTCCCCACTTCCGGCAACTCCAGTTTTGGAAACGAAAACACAGGTTTTGCCTGCTAAAGTTTTGAATTCTCAAGATTGGGGTTATCGGTTTTTGGGGAGTGCCGTGGATAAATTTGTTCGCGCTCAGTTGGGTGAGGTTGCTCTGAAGAAATATCCAGAATTTCGCCAACGTCGCGCTAAAGCAGAAGCATTGATGTCTGAAATCTTGGATGGAGATGCTCATTTATATTATGTGCGACGTCAAGCACCGGGAAAAGAAGAGGGGGAGGAAATTTGGGAACTAACTATGGCGACTGACACAGAGGATGGGGAGTGGGAAAAAACTTTGAAACTTAGGGGAGCGGTTAATGTTGATGGGGAGAGAGTTTTAAAATTATTATCGGTGCAGTTAATTTCTCAAAAAGCAGAAAAAGATGAGTTTTGTCTTGCTTTGCAAATTCGTTTATTGCCACAACATCAGTTCCGACGGGGGATACCGTTGGGAGCAGTGCGCTCTATGGGGAAAATGCCTTTTTTTGGCGATCGCTTACCTACAGAGGATCAACTTCCGATTTGGACGACTTTTGTGGAAGTAGAGCAACGTCTGGCAGAAAAACGTCAATTTTGTGTAGCGTTTCTCAGTCACAACTATGGCAGTTCCCGGAGAAAGGTGACTTTTGAAATTGATATTTCTTCGGCAACTATTGATGGTGCAGCGGAAACTGCTATTGACGATCTTGAGTTACGACGACGACTTTTCGAGGCAAAAAATCAAGATATTCAGCTTTTTAACTCTTCTCCAGAAGGTAGGGATGGGAGAGAGGGGCAAAAGTTGGGAGCGATCGCTGCTATTGACTGGGAAAAGAGTCAAGTGCGGATCATGTTGGATAGTGAAATTTTGGAAAGTGTTGCTCGTGGGAGTTATAAAATACCGTCTACAGGGTTTCTATTTTTTGTTGCTTTTGGGGATATTGCTCAGGTGCAACGGAAACGCAGAGCGCTGGAAGATTTACAAAGTGGGCGCTGTCAGAATCCATATTTGGGGGAATTTTTCTTTGATGCTACCTGTGCGCGAGTTCCTAAAAAGGGAGTGAAACTGCAACCTCAAGATTTATTATTGCCTGCTGCCAATGCTAATCAAATTGCTGCTGTGGAAAGGGTTTTGGCAGTTCCAGATTTGGCTTTGATTCAAGGTCCCCCTGGCACTGGCAAAACTACTGTTATTGCTGAAATTTGTTATCAGGTTGCTTTGCGCGGGGGGCGGACTTTGATTGCGTCTCAGGCAAATTTGGCTGTTGATAATGCTTTGAGTCGATTGGTGCATAACCCGGTGATTCGTGCTGTGCGTAAGGGAAAAGCGGAAAAAGTGCAAGAAGAGGGGGAGCCGTTTTTGGAGGAGCGAGTGATCGAGACTTGGTTAAAAAATACTGCTAATGACTGCGAAAAAGATTTGCGGGAGCGACTGCAACGGGTGGAAATTTTACGGAATTTATCGATCGAGTCTGAGAGGTTTAATGCTTATTTTAAGTTGGAAGAAATATGGGTAAATCAGCAGAAAGAATTGAGCGATCGCTACACTATTTTGGAGGCAAGTCGGACAGAATTAGAAAGAGAAGTTTTGCAATTAGAAACTGACAGTAAGGAATTAAATTTTCTGGTATTGGGATTAGATGGTTTGTTGAATTCTGCACCTAATGTTAATTGGGAAGATGAGGAAGTTAAAAATTTTTTACCTCGTTTAGAACCTTATTGTGAGGAGGAAAAATCGGTCAAAGATTTAGTAGAGAATGTGCGTTTAAGTCGGAATATTGCCAAAAATATTGGTTGGGAAATTCCGCAATTAGGAGCTTTTGGTTTAGCAGGTTGGTTTCAGGAAAATTTAGCTGTTTCATTGCCAGAATTTCAGAGTGGATTAGCTGTGGCAAAAAAGGCAGTTATGGCAATGTCGGAAAGTGAAAATTTGCGACAGATTTATCAACAGAGTCATAGTAAGTTTGAGCAGCTCAAAAAAGAGCTTCAGCAACAACAGGTAGTCTCGGAAAATCTACAAAAAAAGCTAGAAGAATTAGAATCACAAAAAAGTCAAATAGATTTAGTTGTTGGGGAAGTCGGTGTCTGGATAAAAGTTGGTAAAGAGCGGATATTTGAGGAATTGAAAAAATGTTGGGATAGCGGTGAAGCTTTCCAATTAGATTTAATTCGATTACCAGAAAGTTTAACTAAACTTGCTAGTGCAAGAAAACTACAACTTTTGCCAGACTATGGTCAACCTATTAATAATTTGCCAGATTGGGAAAGACTAGAAAAAGCATTAAACGCAGAGTCAAATCGTAATTTTCAAAATATCCAAGGTAAAGAATATCGCTTTGATGAATTTTTGCAGATTACTCTGAGTCAACCACCCATAGTTTTGTCAGAAAGAGATTATCAAAACTGGCAAGAATTTGCTAAACAATTTGCAAATTATCCGCAAATTAGCCAACAACAACGACAAAATTTAGTTGAAAAAATCCAACAGTTTTTCCATGAAAATCAGCAGAAATATAGTTTGGCTTGGGAACCAGATAATCTTTCAAATACTTTCGCAGAAATTATAGATAAAATCTTCAATAAAATTCTCCATAACTCCCGTGAATTTTTACTCCCGGCAAAACAAAAAAATCTCAAACAAATCCAGAAAAATCAGGAACAGTCAGAGTCAAATATTCAACTACTGGAAAACTACAGACAAGAACTAGAAATAGTCGAGAAAAAAGGAAAAGATTCCCGGCAAAACCTTGAGCAAAAATATCAAGAATTTCTCCAGACATTACAAGACATAAATCATCAGGTAGGGGTTAACCCAGAAATTATAAATTTAGTCAAACAGTATCTTGACTGGCAACCATTACAAGTATTAAACGATAAATCGAATTTTACAGAAAAAGTAAATGCCTGGGAAAATCACCTTAAGCAACTTGAGAATATCGTCCCTCTACTAAAACCTTTTACCCTCCTTGCAGAAATTCAAAATATTCTCCAAGAAAAACTAAATCCTATCCAAGAAAAATCCGATAAATTTGCCGAACAACTACAATCCTGCCAAACAGAAATTAATCAAATTCAACAAGCATTACAACAACCTCCAGCCAAAACCTTAATTGCCGAGAGAAATTGGTGGAAATTAGCATGGCAAAAAATTCCAGAAAACCTCAAACCCACCGTTCCTGAAACAGAAATATTTGCCATAGAACTTTTACAAAAAATCAAACTGCAACTGCAAAATTGGCAACAAGAATTAGAGACAGAACAAACCCAATTAAACCGTAACCAAAAATTTATCCAAGATTGGATAGAAAAACTCAAAAAACCCTCAGAAAAAGATAGTAACGATCTGAGAAAAATTTACCTCGATAATGCCAATGTTATTGGTATTACCTGCGTCCAAGCTGCCAGTCGTAACTTTGCCGAAGAATTTAATAGTTTCGACGTAGTAATAATTGATGAAGTTAGTAAATGTACTCCCCCAGAAATATTAATTCCCGCATTAAAAGGCAAAAAATTAGTATTAGTAGGAGACCATCGCCAATTACCACCAATGCTCAATGATAATACCATTGAAGAAATTGCTGAAGAGCTGAAAATCGCCAAAGAAGAACTCTCTTTTTTAGAAGAGTCACTATTCAAAACTCACTTCGAGACAGCAACAGAAAAAATCAAACAAATGTTAACCATTCAATATCGAATGCACCCGAATATTATGGGAGCAATTAATCAATTTTATCAGCATCGTTTACAATGCGGTCTTCTCGAACCAGACCAACAACGCGCCCATAATTTAGGAGGTAAAATTATTCAAGAAAATCGACATATTATCTGGGTAAAAATGCCACAGTTAGAAAGTTTTATCGAACAAAAAGAAGGAACTTCACCTTTTAATGAAAAAGAAGTTGATGTGATTGAAAAATTATGTGGTGAAATGGAAAAATCCTGGTCTGTAAAAATTGCCGATGGTTTGCCAAGAAAAGAATTAGGAATTATCACATTTTATAATGCCCAGTTGCGACTAATAGAGTCAAGAATTAATCCCGAAAATTTTCCATCCCTACATATTAGAACCGGAACAGTTGATAGATTTCAAGGAATGGAAAGACAAGTAATTATTGTGAGTATGGTGAGAAATAATCTGGAAGGAAAAGTAGGATTTGCTAAGAAACCAGAACGGGTAAACGTTGCTTTTTCTCGCGCTCAGGAATTGTTAGTTATTGTGGGATGTCATCAATTATTTACTCAACATTATGGAATAGTGGGAAATATGTATTCAGAAGTTTCTGATGTTGTGCGTAGTCAAGGAGGGTTGATGGAATTTTCTGATGTTTTCGGTGAATGAAAGAATTGATAATTTGGCAAAAATTATATTTTAACCTGGTTTGCAAAGCACCCATAATATAGCTACTTTCTAACTAAATCAGGACTTAAATAAACCAACCAATAAACCGGGTTTATCGCCGTGATTATTGTTGTTAAACCCACGATTTTTTTTCATAAACCCGGTTGATGCGTAAGTCCTTTCAACAATTAATAATGAATAATTAATAATTAATAATTACCTCTTCTTTTCAAGGAGAGGATTGACTCAAAAGAGAATTTTTATTTATTATCCCCTTAAAAGGGGAGGCTTTAAACCAAAATTTTTCGGTAAATATTTTGCCTAGTTCCTAAAAATTATTAAAATAGACATATCCGAAAATTAAAAATAGAATCAATTCTCCCATAAGAAATTATCAATTACTTCTTCCAGTTAAGAGTTAAGTGTTAAGAGTTCCCTCTTTTCCGGAGA
>NZ_JAAHHT010000232.1 GCF_010672085.1 Okeania sp. SIO3I5 | reverse complement strand
AAGGATGTCAAAAATCGGGGTCTCTCAATAAACTCTCTATCTGAGGTTGTCAAAAACTTCTCCAAACCCAAATCTATACCTATCGCTTCTCCGTGAGGTTGAGCTTCTGGTCTCGATACCTCAGACTCGAGCGTGAGTACTACGAACCACCTATCTGCCTTCCTTAATACCCTTGCTTGCTTGACTACAAAACCTTCTGGAATAGGTCGGTGCAAGTTGATGGGTATAATTCCAATCTTGGGGAGAGAAATCTGCCAACCTGTAATCGGGTTAGTTTTAAATTGAGGAAACAGCATCGACTTCATTTGGCCAAACTTCTTGAAGCGAGGAAAGCCATAACCTCTTTGCTGGAAATAATTCCAACCATCGTGCAATCTACGAATTGTAGTTTGCAGAACTTGAGAAGGAACTTCTCTGAGTTCTGGGAATTCTTTTTTGGCCTTGGGAAGTGCGTTTTGCTGGTTGTAGTAGGTTGGAATTGGTTTGTTAGCTGGGATGATGTATTCTTTTGAGAGGGAACAATAGTCCAAACTGCACTTACGGGAATTTACCCAATCCTTAATTTCCCGCAAGGCATAGTTGTACACTTTGCGAGATATTTCCAACCAATGGAGCATAGTTTGCTCTTGGATGGGGTCGGGGTGAAGTCGATAGCGATAGTTGATGGTTAGAGTCATACAAAAATTCTAACACAGTCGGGATTACTCTATAGCTCTATATCTATACTGTTGCAGATTTTTCCGGTCAATCCCGGAAAAAATCTGCAAGAGGGGTCCATGTATCCCGACGCTCATCTTTCAGATAGAGCGCGGGACTTAGAGCAAGTCAAACTCTCCATCAGTTAAATAGCTGTGATAAACAATCTTTCCCCAACCTGGTAGGGACGCCCTTATGCAACGTCCTTACATTGCGCTTAATTAGGATTTGCTGAAAAAGTCTGTTGGTAAAGGTACTGATTGTCTAGACTTTCTGCTTTTAAATTTAGGAGGTTTTGCTTTAATTCCGGCGTTGGTAAATTAAGGGATAAAACTTTAAAAGTAATGTGTTTCTAATACCTCTAAATATTTAACCAGAGTAAGTGATGGGTATCACCCCTAGTAGAAAATCATCCCACCAATTACCAACGCCTTAATTCCCTTGCGCTTCGCTTGCCTTGACAAATATCAAAGAAATTCTTATATGCTTGCTCTAAGTCTTTCAGTCATTGTTGTAATGGAGTGAATCGCTACATCTTTTAACCAAAGCAATTCTTTCTTGGCTTGAGTTATGAATTGCTTAGTTAAATCAACGTAACTTAGTTTCTTTTGGCCATTAGCATACAGTTGATTACAATGTGCTAACGTCACTCTCATGGTTCAACTTCAAAAGCATCTAATCCTAGAGTTGCTGATCAAGCTAAATTGCCCATATTTTTCTCCTTAATTATGATTTTTTGAAAATTTAAGAAAATAGAAATCCTCAGTTCTTTCAAACTTAAGGACAGGACTTACGCAAATTCTTGGAAAATACGCTATCTGTAGAGGGCGAATGGCATTCGCCCCCACCAGATATGGCCGTTCAGCGTAAGTCCTGAAGGAGCTAAAGCACTTTTCAATTTATTTAACCACAAGCATCCCAACTTCTGTAATACTTTCCATCGTGCTTTTCCCAGCTATAACCTTTGCCAACTAGAAGTCTACATTACTTCAAGTTCAATTAATGTGGTCTATGAGCTGAAAATTGCTGTAATTACTAATTTATAGTTTGCCTTGCATCATACTATGATGGAAGGTTTATGAGAAACAAATTGTTACAATTGTTGATTTTGTTACAAAATATTAATTAGTTTCTAATAATCAAAGACAAAATGGAACTTTACCCTTTATATTGTTCCCCAATGGTTAAATTAAGCAAACCAATAATCAGTCTCTCAAATAATTTAAGGGACGAAAAAAAACATTAAAAATCAAAATCAGGAGATTTTCAAGATGCTTGATGCATTTTCCCAAGCTGTAGTTGAGGCAAACGGCAAGAAGGATGGTTTCATTGGTGGATCTGAGTTAGAAAAACTCAAATCTTTTATCGCAGATGGCAACAAACGTCTTGATGCAGTAAACTTTATTGCTAGTAATGCTAGCTGTATTGTGAGCGATGCTGTTTCAGGTATCTGTTGTGAAAGTCCTGGTTTAACTGAACCAGGTGGCGGAGTTTATACTACCCGTAAAATGGCAGCTTGCTTACGTGACGGCGATATCATTCTTCGTTATATCTGTTATGCTCTTTTAGCAGGTGATGCTTCCGTACTCAATGACCGTTGTTTAAATGGTCTGAAAGAAACTTATGCAGCATTAGGTGTACCAGTAGGAAATACAGCTCGTGCAGTAGGAATCATGAAAGCAGCAGCTGTAGCTTTTGTTAACAATACAGCTTCTCAACGCAAAATGAATGTAACTGAACAACAAGACGCTTGTAATTCTTTAGCTTCTGAAGTTGCTGGTTACTTTGATGCTGTTGTTGCAGCTATTAGCTAGAACCAAATAATTTTCCGTTCATATATTAATTTTTTGTCGTTTGTCAATTTTCAGGTAGTTAGGAGAATCTCAATTATGAAATCTGTTTTAACCACAGCTATTGCATCTGCTGATTTAGGTGGTCGTTATCCTAGTAGTTCTGATTTAGAATCAGTTCAAGGTAGTTTACAACGTGGAGCAGCTCGTTTAGAAGCAGCAGAAAAATTAGCTGCTAACTTTGATGCGGTTGCTCAAGAAGCTGTTGACGCAATTTATACGAAGTACCCCAATGGAAGTGGTAAAGACATTGGCGCAGATGTACAAAAATCCAAGTGTAAGCGCGACATCATCCACTACTTACGTTTAATCCACTATTGTTTAATTGTTGGTGGTACTGGTCCTGTTGATGAATGGGGTATTGCAGGTGCTCGTGAAGTTTATAAAGCATTAGGAATTAGCACTGATACTTATGTAACAGGTTTAACTAAAATCCGCGATCGCATTTGTCCTGACCGTGATATGTCACCTCAAGCAGGAACTGAATTAACAACATATCTAGACTACGTTATCAACGCTATGTCCTAGTAATAGGTATGTCTCAAATGAGATAAAATAATGAGTCTTGATAAGTGAAGGATTCTGTAGTCTGTTACTTGGCTAGAACAGTTAAGTAATGGACTGAGACTCCTTCATTATTTTAATTGAAGAGTTTTTTTGAATATAACTATTTAATGAGTGCTACTGACGAGCTGAATGAAGCTATCTTGCAAGCTAGTAAAGAAGGGAATTTAGAATTAGTCAAATCCCTAATTGAACAGGGTGTTGATGTGAATGTTAAAGACAAAGAAAATGCGACCTGTTTAATGAGCTCCGTATCGCGGAATTATATTGATATTGTCAAACTATTAATCGAAAAAGGTGCTGATGTTAATGCCAAAAATGATTGGGATTATACTCCCGATGCTGTATTTTCCAAACATTACAGCGTGGGTTTTTTTTAGTGTATTTTTATTATTAGTTGTCATAATTATTATAATTTTTCCATGTCTCCAGAACAAACAGATGCTTTTCTAGCAGAACCTAAACAAGAAGCAGTCCAAAAAACTTTGTCTCCAGAACAAACAGATGCTTTTCTAGCAGAAACTAGACAAGAAGCAATCCAAAAAACTTTTGACACCAACGATCGCCAAAAGTTACAACTCATGGTAGAATGTATGGGCGATTCGCGGGGAATGGTCCGCTTAGGTTTTGCCGAGACTCTTGGACAAATTGGCAAACCAGCAACTCCTTTTTTGACTGAAGCTCTCCTGAATCACTCCGATCCTGTTGTGCGACGAGCTAGTGCCAAAACTTTGACCCTAATTGCCGATCCAGATACAGTTTCCCCCCTAGTTCATGCTCTACTTAATGATGAAGATACGGTAGTAAAAGGATCGTCAGCAGGCGCTCTCGCTCGGATAGGAGAACCTGCTGCCCCTGTGTTGTTAGAAATTTTAGGGTCTACAGAACATCCAGAAAGCACCAAAGGTCATGCAGCTTGGGCCTTGGCATTTATAGGACCTGAAGCCAAAGAACATTTGTATCGAGAAATTAATTCTGAAAAGGTGGCAGTTAGGTCTGCTGTGGTGGGGGCGATCGCCAAAATTGCCCAAGACTCAGGAGAAGAGGAAGCCATCAATATTTTGATAACTGCTTTGGGAGATTCATCTGAAGAGGTACGCACTGAAGCAGCAGCAGTTTTGGGAAATTTAGCTTACAAACCAGCAGTTCCCAATCTAGTTGAATTACTGAATCATCCTACTAGCGGTGAAACTCGCAAGGCGGCAGCTTTGTCTCTGATGAAAATTCGTTCCGATAGCGCATTAGAACCGTTACGATCAGCATGGGAACAAGAGTCAGACGAAGATCTTAAGAAGATTATCAAATTGGCAATTACTCAATTAGAAAGACAATCACTAGAAAACGATTCGGAACAATAGATTGGATCAAATAACTTAGGTACTCAAACAAGAAACCGGGTTTATTGTCATATTTGTTAAAATCAGGCAATTTCTGGATAAACCCGGTTTATACCTTAAGTTTTAATTAATTAGGGCTTGCTGATTAAATCTAAAAGCATTGATATATAAAAGCTTTCGCCTGTGCGTTTCGGAAAAAAGTGAAAGCAAAGTGCCAACTATAGCTTAAAATGTGAAGATTTTGAGCAGACAATAGCAGAAAAATTAAGGGACTTTCAGACCCGACTACATCCTCGCTCGATCCCCATTTCTCCTGTCTTCCCCTCCAGGGAGGGGTTAGGGGTGGGTTATCTCGAGTCTCTTGACTCCTACCCTTGCCCATCAGACTTTTTCAGCAAGCCCTAATTATCATACAGAAATCATCAATTATTTACCGAAATAATTAATAATTAAACAATTAAACAATTAAATAATTCAGGTTAAAAGCCTCCCCTTTAAAGGGAAAAAAATAAATCTTTTCCTTTTAGCCAATCCTCTCCCTCTTAGGGAGAGGTAATTATCCATTATCCATTATCCATTAATGAACCTACTCCCTACTCCCTGACTTAAACTGCAACGTATCCACGCGAGATTCAGCACTTTTAGCAGTTTCCTGTACATAGGTATCGGCAGATTCATCATTTTTGAATTTGCTTAATGTTTCTCTAGAGCGATCGTCATCAATAGAGCTAACAGCATTAAGAATCGCTACTGACAAAGCTGGATTATCAGTCCCATCAAGAACCTCTAGCAAACTATCTAAAGCAGGCTTACCAACAACCCCTAAGGCCATTGCGGAAGCAATGTACACAACAGGATTGGCGTCATTGAGTCCTTTTTTCAAACCCTCAATACCTTCTGAAGGAAAGGGAATTTCCTTATAGTTACAAGCTACTTGAGCTAACGCCTTAGCACAACTGCCTCTAATAGTTGAATTATCACTGTTGAGCAATGAATCTACTAGAGATGGTACTGTATCTATCCCAATTGCCCCCAATACCTTAACTGCAGCTCGCCGATAGACCGTATCTTCTTCTGCCAAAATTCCCATCAAGCGAGAAATAGTAGTTTCATCGCGAGTTTCAACTATTTCCCACATTGCTCGATCGCGCAAGTGGGGGTTAGGGTGTTTGAGTCGCTCAAATAATGAAGATTCTGGTGTTTCATTTAATGAGGATTCTGTCATTTCATTTAATGAAGGTTCTGGCGTTTCATTTAATGAGGATTCTGTCATTTCATTTAATGAGGATTCTGTCATTCCATTTAATGAGGATTCTGTCATTTCAGTTATCCATTATCAGTTATCAGTATTTCCGGTTCAACTTGGAGCCTTAAAATCCAGAATTTTCTTTTTTATCGCCTTTCAAAGAGAGACTTAAGAGCTAATTTCTCGGTCACCGCTTTCTAATCAATATCAAATCCGTTCTACTAAACTTACCCATGAGGGTTTTGTAGGGGCGAACGGCCGTTCGCCCCTACTTCCTGTTTTGCTGACGCAATGCTGCGCAAACACTGAAGACCACTGACCGCAGTCTGTTACTTATCTTCTCCACAGGCTTAAAATCCCCAGGACTTACGCAAATTCTTAAACAATACGCTATCTGTAGGGGCGAATGGCCATTCGCCCTCTACTAGATATGGCGGTTCTGCATAAGTCCTGATCGCTTGGAACTCAAGCTATTACATACTTTTCTAGGTTGAGTGCAGCATTAAAGTCTCTGTCTGCCTTGAACCCGCAGTGACTACATTCGTACAATCTCTCACTCAACGGCATTTTCTGTCAAATTTAACTTCTGAACTTCTGACTTCTGACTTCTGACTTCTGACTTCAGTAACTCTGTGCTACAAAAACTAAGGGACTCTTAGTTAGTTCCTTACCCACTATTAGATAAATAACTAACTGAGAATCCCAAAGTTATAAGATTAAAGTAGTTCTAAAGCAAGAATTTTATTCTTACCTCAACCAATTTTCTTAGGATAAGGAGTTGATTGCATAATCGAGAAGAGCATTGTACTCAGTCAATGCTTGAGGAGACATATCGCGAGGAGCGCAACCACGATTACGAGCATAGCTTAAAGCTTCAACGTAAGGAGCAGTAGGTAAGCTGAGAGCACGATAAACTTCACGCTGACCAGCAATTCCCCACTCATCAAGAGGACCAGTTCCACCAACAACTAAGCAATAGTTGATCAAGCGTAGATAGTGCTTGACATCGCGGAGACACTTCTTCTTAAAAGTATCTGTGGAATTAGCTTCACCAGGGTTGTTTAAGTAACCATACTTCTGAATGCAAGCATTATAAGCTTCCTGAGCAACTGCATCAAGATTGCCTCCTAGTTTTTCAGCAGCTTCTAGACGAGCTGCTGCACGCTGGATAGAACCTTGTACGGATTCTAGATCGGAAGTGCTAGGAAAACGACCTGCTGCATCAGCAGCGGAAACTACTGTAGTAATAACTGATTTCATGTCTTTAAACTCTATTTTTTGTTGGACTTGATTAGATTTGGATTAAAATTTGTTTGGCTAATCGTAACAACCGAAAAGCCAATAACTGAATACCACGAGCGGGTATGGCCAAATAGTTTGAGAGGGATTAGCTTAGAGCAGAAATTACTTGATCGAAATAGCCACCTGCTTCAGCAACTAGGGTAGCACAACGATCTTCTGTTACAGTAGCACCCATTATGCGCTTTTTACCTCCTGCCAATGCGTCGCTGGGTTGATCTTTGATGTGAGCTGCAGCTTGAGCTTTCATGATCTGAACAGCGCGAGCAGCAGATTGAAGAGGTACACCTAAAGCAATATAAGTTTCTTTTAAACCATTTAAGCAACGGTCGTTGAGTACGGAAGCATCACCAGCTAACAATGCGTAAGTAACATAGCGGAGAATGATTTCTCCATCACGCAAGCAAGCTGCCATACGACGGTTAGGATAGCAGTTACCACCAGCTTGAATTAATCCATCGTTTTCGCAAATCATACCAGCAATAGCATCAGATACCATGCAGCTTGCGTTGCTAGCAATAGCATTAACAGCATCAAGACGTCTGTTGCCTTTAGCAACAAATTCTTTGAGGCTAGCTATTTCTGCAGCACCAATAGGAGCAGTTTTTGTATCTGCTGTAACTACAGCTTTTGAAAAAGCGTCTAACATTGAGTTCTCCTTAAAAACTTTTTTTGTAACTCTGAATCAAAGTTTCTAACAAGAGGGTCTGTTTTGTCTCGCTTTCTGAGTAAGAAAGTAATAATTCGTAAACAAGTAAACATTTGTTAAGATTTTCTCACCAATGGGGCGTCAAGAACTTATGATAAAATCCAAATCTTTGATTAAATTCAATAAATAAACGAAAAATAAACGAATGGAAAAGTTAGCCACATCAACAATTATAGGGATAGATACCTTTGAAGTTTATCCTTTAGAACTCCGGCCAAATGCCACTGAAGAAGATGTACAGATAGTAATTAGGGCGGTTTACAAGCAAGTCTTGGGCAATCAGTACATTATGGACAGCGATCGCCTTTCAAGTGCTGAGTCTCAACTGCGTAATGGAGAAATTAGTGTGAGGGGATTTGTCAGACAGGTAGCTCAATCTAGCTTGTATCAATCTCTGTTCTTTAGTAGTAATAATCAATATCGCTTTATTGAGTTAAACTACAAGCACTTACTAGGTCGTGCCCCTCAAGATCAGACAGAAATTTCTGAGCACGTTCAAATCTACGACGGACAGGGATATGAAGCTGAAATTGATTCCTATATTGATAGTCAAGAATATAATGAAAATTTTGGAGAATGGATTGTCCCTTATCCCTATGGTATGACTTCCCAAGTTGGTTTGAAAAATGACACCTTTAACCGGATATTTTCCTTATTAGGTGGACCTGCTACTAATGACAACGATAGTCGTTCTCAATTACTATTTTCTATTGCTAGTAATTTACCAACTCCTGTAAAACTTCAAACTAAAGGCAATGGTGCTAACTATGACAATACCGGCAAGCGTTTTCGCATTGTTTACTCTACCTCTAAGGCACCAGCTAGACTAAACCACCTCAGCAAGAAAGAAGTGACAATCAACTATGCTGATATGTCCCCATTTTTTCAAAACATTCATCGGACTGGTGGGAAGATTATTAGTATTACTGAGCGAACCTAATGCATAGTTGTGGGTAGGTTTACAGTGGTTTTCATTTGAGTAGAACACTAAATTAGGGACGTTGCTTGAGCATTAATGCGTTTTCCTGACGGAATGCTTCCCTACGGGATGCTACGCAAACACAAACATGTCGCGCAGCGTTAGCGGAGCTTTGCGTCAGCAAAACGTCCCTACAAGGTTATTAGAGTTTTCGCTTTATAGAACCCATTTGGTATCTATTTAGAGATGGGGGGATAGGGAGATGGGGGCATTTTTCTACCTTTTTTCCCCTATCCTATTTCTCTGACTCCTGACTTCTGAGGACCTCCGACTAGACTCCTTTGCCAAAAACCTGCACTTTTGCTTATATTCCAAATGGGTTCTATAAGAGGGTTGGCGCTCAAAAGTCTTTTTACTCTTTGTAGTAGTCAGGAGAAATGGTGAACAATTGCAATGTAGTTGGAACAATTATCCCTTAATTTTTCCGCTGTTGTCTGTTGAAAATCCTAACTTTTTGCATCTCACGAGAGCAAAAAACTGGTACTTTCCCGAATAAGCTAGAATCATTTGGTGTCAAATACAATGAGTCATGTCAATGTTCGTTTAAACACCGATACGAAAAGCAGTCCCAAACGCTTTTAGCAATGGGATAGAGGAGCCAGTGCGTTGGGCGGGTTTCCCGAAAGTCAAGCAACTGGCGTGGTGTTGTAGTGCCTCCTGCGGAGGAGCTACGCTAACACCCCGTTAAGGTAACACTTAATTAAAACTAAATCAAAAAATATTTTTCTATAGATTTAGTAACTATAAAACCTATAACCTTCTTCAAGCTCCAGCATTATTCAGCAACCTAACAACATCTTGATAACCATTAAATTCTGCTAGGATTAAAGCTGTACAACCGCCTCGATTTTTATAGGTTAAATTAGCCCCAGAATCAATTAACAATTTTACAGCTTCAGCATGACCTTGATATGCTGCCCACATTATAGCCGTGGCCTCATTATCATCTCGGAGATTAATATCTGCTCCCCTTTCTAAGAGTAGCTTTAATATTTCAATATTTCCTTGATATGCTGCTTTGATCATCGGAGTAGAACCTCCCTGGGCAGGAATATTTACATCTACACCAACATCTAGCAAAAGATTAATAATCTCCCTATGTTTGTGCCAAATTGCTAATGTTAAAGCTGTCTCTCCTAAATATTTACTATTTAATAAAGATGGAAGATTTTGCTTTTCTATTTTTGACAATAAAATTGATACAATATCTGTATAACCATGAAAAATTGCACTGAATAAAGGTGTATCACCTGCTTGATTTTTAGTAATAATTTCTGCCTGATTCTCCAAAAGAAGTTTAACTATTTCAGTATGATGTTCTACTATGGCAAAACTTAGTGCAGTTTCTCCTTCTAAATCTTGAGCATTAACATTAACATTAGCATCTAATAAAGCAGAAGCGATCGCTACATTTCCTTCAGCAGCAGCAGCTATCAAAGCCGTACCGCCATTTCTACTTTTAATATTTACATCTGCCCCTGATTCTAATAAAGCTTTGACAATTTCTAAATAACCTAAATCGGCAGATAAAATCAGTGCATTTTCTCCATCTTGATCTCTAAAATTAACATCAGCACCAGCCTTTAATAGTGTCTTTACAGTAGATAAATCCCCAGCTTCTGCTGCTTGCATTAACCATGTTTTACCTTGTAAATTTCTAATATTTACATCCACACCATGACTAATAAAAATTTCTCTTATTTCTGTATAATTACTATCAGCAATTACAGATAATGTAGACTCATCTACCCTAGCTCCAGCATTAAGCAAGACTTTAACTACATCTTGATAACCTTGAGCTGTTGCTAAACCCAAGGCCGTATCATGGTCTTTGTCCACCACATTAATATCTGCTCCAGCAGCTATTAATTGATTCACCACTGCCAGATAACCATTCATGGAGGCCACCATTAGAGGAGAACCACTATCATCATTTTTAGCATTGACATCAGCACCCCTACTTAGCAAAAGTTCCACTATTTCAGCTCGTCCATGAGCTGCAGCCAACATTAAAGCTGTAGCACCAAATTTTTTTCTCGTATAGTTGACATCAGCGCCCTTATCTAGTAATACAGAGGCTATTTGAGTAAAGCCCTTTTCTGCGGCCACCATTAGAGCCGTTGTACCATCTAGAGCTTGAGCATTAGCATCAATATTTTGAGCAAGCAGGACAGATACTTGAGCAAGATTACTATTTTTTACAGCTTGTACCAAAGCTATTTCTTCTTTTTGCGAACCCATACCAACAACTATAATTTACATTTTTGACCAATAAATAAGGTCAAATAAATTCAAAATTCAAAATTATTAATTCAAAATTATTAATTCAAAATTATAACCTCTACCTGAAGTCAGAGGCTTAAAATAAGGGAAATATTTTTGATTTTTTCACTCTGGAGAAAAATGAGGCTTGAATCCTTAATTAAACAATTATTGAAATTCACTTAGAACCAAAATTTTTGAACCTTGAATGTGTGAATTTTGAATTCAAAAGATAGTCAATAGCCTCCCTAGTAAAAAGAGAAATTCTTGTTGTGAGTAAATTTTAGATTTTAAGAATTTCCTAACAGTAAAGGCAACTACATAAATATTGATTTAGATATTGCACGGCTTTAGAGACCAAACTTCTACTTTCTTTTTCTATATTTGGGAAATGGCAAATTATAGGTAGTATGAAAATCGATTTGAGTTTTGTGGCTCAAACACCGTGATACCTGACGTACTATTTTCAGTAATAAATTATTCCCAGTCTTTTGAATCAAACCAGGGGGCATTTTTTGAATAAACTCAGGAAACTTGACGCCCACAGTCAAATCTAAATCCCATTTTGCTCCAGTAATCACAGAGGGGAGTCCCAATTTTTGAATCTCCTTCTGACTACAGAATTGATCTGTGGGTAACTCCACTAACTTCATTTCTGATTGAAATTTAATTTCATACCCAGGAGGAGTATAATTTGGCACTTTTATATTTCTGATTCTATATATTCCTGCGGAATCTGGTGGCACTAACTCCAAACCAACTCTAGCTTCTACGTGGTATCCAAAGGAGCCAAACTTTCCAATCAATAAATCATAGCCATTTTCTCCGATAGGCTCAACTTTCATGGGATGAGCGCATTGACAAAACCAATTCCTGTGAGATGCAAAGTGCTTTGCTACAGTTTCAACATCTACATATAGTTCCATGCAGTCACTATATTTAGTCTTAAACCAGGTAATTTTGTTAGTTTCTGATGTGTCTACTTCTGTTGTACTTAAGTAAACATCACTAATCAAATTTTTGTCCATTTCTAAGGTTTGATGTCTTGCCAAGTTGTGATGCATAATTAGCCGTCTGGTGTATATATATACACAACTATACTCAATAAATTTAGAATTTCCAAATTGCTATTTAATTTATAGAAAAAATTTATATTTATTTTTGTTAAGACTCAAAAGGCAGAAGCCACAAAAAAAGACTTATATAGCAGTCGAAGCAAAGGGCACGGACATTTATAAATCCTGTTTGCGCAGCATTCCGTAGGAAAACCCTTTGACAGTTTACTATTTCCTATTCCCTATTCCCTATTCCCTATTCCCTAGGGCTATAATTATAGCCCTAGCACTACATAAATTGAAATATGATATGAAAGCATTTATCCCTGGAGCAACTGGCCAAACAGGTCGTCGGATTGTACAAGAGTTGGTGAGACGAGATATTCCTGTTAAAGCTCTGGTTCGTAACTTAGAGACAGCGAGAGAAATTCTGCCCCCAGAAGCAGAGTTGGTAATGGGGGATGTACTTAATCCCAGTAGTCTCTACACTGCTATTGGGGATAGTACGGTATTGTTATGTGCCACAGGTGCTAAACCTAATTTTGACTTTACTGGTCCATATAATGTTGATTATCTAGGAACTAAAAATTTAGTGGATGTTGCTAAACAAAAGGGTATTGAACATTTTGTGTTAGTTTCATCCTTGTGTGTATCTCAATTTTTTCACCCCCTAAATTTGTTTTGGCTTGTTTTATTCTGGAAAAAACAGGCTGAAGAGTATATTCAGAAAAGTGGTCTTAGTTATACTATTGTTCGTCCTGGTGGTCTGAAAAATGATGATAATCAATTTCCTATTGTTATGGAATCTGCCGATCGCTTATTTGAGGGTAGTATTCCTCGCACTAAAGTAGCACAAGTTTCTGTGGAGGCAATATTTCAACCAGCAGCTTACAATAAAATTGTTGAGATTGTTACTCAAGCAGAAGCACCGGAAAAATCTTGGCAAAAATTGTTTGGTTCAATAATTAATAATTAATAATTACCTCTCCCTTTTAGGAAGAGGATTGAAACTATTGGGAAAAATCAAAATTTTTCCCCTTAAAAAGGAGAGACTTTAAACCTGAATTATTTAGTTATTAATTATTCGGTAATTCATTTGATGAAGCTCTCAGAATAATAGACCTCTCCGAATCATCAAAAATTAAATCAATTCTTTCCCCCTATTCCCTACTCCCTCTTTGCCGGAGATGTCTAATATTTATTAAACAGGACCCAAGTCCTGCAACCCCACCTCAATCAGTTACACGTTTTTGGAGCGTTGCCCTAATCCCCGTTACGTTGGTCAACTTCTGTAGGGGCGATTTCCTAAAGTCATGCTCCTAATTATGCTTGCTCGCCCGTACTGACTCCTGACTCCGTAGGGACGTTGCATAACAAAAATGCGTTTCATGTCGCGCAGCGTTTAATGTCAGCTCTTAGCTGAAAACGTCCCTACCTCCTGACTTCGTTATAAAATCACCCTTGATGATTTAGATGCATTCTACTAAACCCAAAATTATAAGAAAGAGACGAAAGCGAACTCATGTACGTTTTATACTTTTCAAACGCCTAATTTTTATATCTATACTTATCGTATCTTTTATATCTTTTTTCCATATTTTCAAGGGAAAAATTAAGCAAAATAAAGAGCTAATAAGCTTAAATTCCCCTAATAAAAATGAATATAATTATAATGATGGAGAAAAATGGCCTCGACTAGCAATGAAAGGAGGCGATCCTTATATTCGGGCGTTAATGCGAACTATTTCAGCTAGTGAGTCTAATTATTCTCAACCTTATCATGTTATTTATACAGGTAAAAAAGTATCTGACCTGAGCAAACATCCAGACTGGTGTATCACAATTGTTTCTGGTCCAAATAAGGGTAATTGTAGCACGGCAGCGGGACGATATCAAATGTTAACCAATACTTGGTATCTTATGTCCAAACGTTATCATCCTCAACGTGATTGGTTTATGTTTTGGGAATCTTACAGTTTTGAACCAAAATATCAGGATGCTGTTGTACATGGTTGGTTAAGCGATCGCAAATATTGGAAGACAGATATTCCTGGGTTGTTGAGAAAGGGAAAATTAAATCAAGTTTTGCGGTTATTATCTGGTACATGGACGAGTTTAGGATATGGAATTGAAACTAATTCTATGAGTAGGCATTTACCAACAGTATATAAGGAAGTTTTGCAGGATGAATTAAGTTTGTTGGGGGATAATTTTGAACAAAAAAAAGAAAATTTTGTGGTGGTTGAGTATTTTCCTAAAGATGTTGATAATGGAGTGGTTGAAAAAGCTTTGAGAAGTTTAGATTATCAGTTAATACTTGTACCAAGTGTTGTGGTAGATGTGCCTACTAATTCGATTTGGTTTGGTTCAAAAGTAAGTCTAGAAGAAGTTAAGTTAGTTGCAGAAATATTAATTAGTTCCGGGGTTAAAATTAGAGCTATTCGACCTTTGAAGAAAAATGTAAAATTTGCTGATTTCTTGATTCAAGTGGGAGCTGATCCTGAAATACAAAATAGACCCTCTTTAAGTTTAGAAGAAGTTAGCATAAAATCTAGTTTTTCTAAATAAGAGATATTTTTGACTAGAGAGTTTTATGCTTTATTATACTCTCAAACAAAGTAGCGAAAAATTTATAGGAGTTAGGCAATGGAACTTTAGAGGTTAGGATTTAGGAGTCAGGATTCAGAAGGAATGAGAATTATAGCGCTACGTTATATAACCGAATTCTATATAAAATCTGCCTATTGGTTTTATATTTTTTTACCGAAAAATTTTGGTTTAAAGCCGACCCTTTTAAGGGGATAATAAATAAAAATTTTCCTTTGAGAGACTGTTTGTAAACTAAAGATTAAGACGGCCAGAATGGTTAATTTTCGGTGGGTTAAGGCGGAAAGTTAAATTTTGGTTACGATTCATAATTATTGCCGCCTCGCCCTCCCCACCCTACGCCTGGATTTAATATTCCTTTTACAAACAGTCTCTGAATCAATCTTCTTCTTTTCAATGAGAGGTAATTATTAATTATTCATTATTCATTATTAATTGTTGAAATCTACCTGCTTAAATAGTTCTAAATATTTAAGGATATTGGTTTATATATCCTTTTTATTATCAAGAGTTAACCTACAAAAATAATTAGTTGTTTACCATTGCTAAAAACATAATTTTCCTACCTAAAAACCTATGTCAGAATATTACAATGCTTTCATTTCCTACGGGCGAGCTGATAGTAAATCTTTTGCTTCAAAACTCTATGAAAAACTCACAGAAAATGGTCTGAAAATCTGGTTTGATCAAAATGATATTCCCCTAGGAGTTGACTTTCAAAATCAAATTGATGATGGGATTATTAAAGCTGATAATTTTCTGTTTATTATTGCTCCTCATTCTGTTAATTCTCCCTATTGTCTCAAAGAAATTAATCATGCTATTAAATACAATAAACGGATTATTCCACTTTTGCACGTCGAGCAAATT
>NZ_JAAHHT010000231.1 GCF_010672085.1 Okeania sp. SIO3I5 | reverse complement strand
TTACAAAGGGGGATTTAGGGGGATTGTAACTATCTCCCGGAATCCAAATTCAATTCTAATCCAGAAGGGGATAAATCAACCAAAGTTTCTGATGGAATAGCCCAACTTAAACTAGATAAAAAATCCAAAGCTTCCTCTGGAGAAACAGGCAAAGATTCTGTCACCCGCGAACCATCTCTATATAGATAAATATCAGGATTAACAAAAATAATCGGCTCTCCCATACCAATAATTCCGACTAACTGACCATAATTATTTAATAAAGGTCCGCCACTCATGCCATTATAAATACTCAAGTTATATCCAATTTGATATCCCGACTGCATCGGTTTGGCTAAATTTTTATCAACATCACCAAATTTAGTACAGGTTAAACCGCCATTATTAGAATTAGTAAGATTAACATCCGTAGGAAAACCAACAGCCATTACTCGTTCCTCTTTTTCCCACTTTGCCAAACTAGCAATTGGATAATTTTTCCAACTATTAAACTGCAAAATTGCTAAATCATTACCCGTTGTTTCACCATGATGAAAATTCACCAATAAACTTGCTTCATATGATTCACCATCCCCAGTTTCAATAATAAACTTTTCCGCCTTATCTTTCAGCACATGACCGTTAGTTACCAGAGTATAAATATTATCCTGTTTCTGCACTAAAATTCCCGTTCCCCAAGCCTCACCAGAAATAATTTTAACCGTAAATTGTGCAGCAGTTTTACAAAGTTGTTTTTGCCCTATTTTTTGATGTAAAAAAGAAAGACGTTTAGGAGCGATCGCTTGTTCTACAGACAAGAATAAAATTGTCCAAAATACACTCAAGATACTAACTGTTTTGAATGAAAATTTTACCTTCATTACCTGACTAATATAAATTTAGTTAACTGCATAATCTGTAAATTTTCTTTTGAAAGGAGAATGGAAACCAATCACTATATTTTCTTTGGAAATTCCTAATTCAACTAAACGTTCAGCTACAGATTCCTCTGTGTTATTCTGTTGAATATATATTTTGTTATCAATAATATCTAGGTGCAAAATAGAAGCATATACCCAGCGATCTCTTGCCCAACCAACTTGTACTAAGAGGTAATGATGACGCTCAGTATCGAAAATTGTCTCTACCCGAACATAGCTAGACTTTTGCAAAGAAGCTTGTTCTTTGATAATAGTTTGGATAATTTGACTATAGTCTATTGCCATTTGATAATTTCCTCAATGTCTGGATTATAAACAATTAGTTGTAAGTTATTTATAGCGATCGCTCTTTGAGTAATAAACGTAGGTTGGGTTGCTCACACGGATTTGGACACGGATATACGGATTAATAATTGTTGGTTGGGTTGCTCACACGGATTTGGACACGGATATACGGATTAATAATTGTTGGTTGGGTTGCTCACACGGATTATGCCACGGATACACGGATTAAGTTGTTTGTATTATTTTCAAACGATCGTCGCTCACACTGATTTTGCCACGGATATACGGATTAATAATTGTAGATTAATAATTGTAGGTTGGGTTTCACTTTGTTCTACCCAACCTACATTATCTAGACAAAACCCAAACCAAATAAATTATTTAGTAGGTGGAGAATAATTCAACATTGAATCAATATTAATAACTTTTATATCCCCATATTGTTCAAAAATACTAGCTGAATGTCTCAGAGGATCAATAGAATCTTTGACATTTAATTCACCTATTTGATTAACCATTCCTTGAGCATTATCACCAGGTATAAGAGTCATCAAAATATTAGAACTAGGACAATTGCCAGTATAGTTACTTAGACTACCAATAGCACATAATACAGGTTGGTTCTTTGCACGACCAGGAACAATTTTACTCAAATCACCTGTCTGTTGAAACTTCTCAAAGTTATCAGAAACTTCACGGCAACGTCTCTTGGGGTCATATCCAGCATTGATGAAATAGTCGCTTTCCCCAATAATTAGAGTTATCTCCCCCCTGATAGGATGGTCTGCAATAGTAGCAGGTTTACCATTATCAGTACCACAGTAGAAACTAGCAAAACGACTAGCTTGTTGGGCCTGACTATGCTGAGTTAGACCAGCAACTACAGCTAAACTAAAACAACCAATAGTCGCCCATCGTTTGAAAGATTTAAAATTCATATATCGTACTCCTCTACTAATAAAAATATATAGATCCGCCCCAACCAAGAAATCGGGTTTATTACCCTAATTTAATAGTTGATATTTCAAATTTTAGTTCATAAACCAGATTTCTGCCTAAGTTCTAAAAGAGTTAACTTATTCACAAATATTTTAACTACAATACCTACCCGATATTATTCCAGAAATTATCGTAAAAATTCTCAAATAGCAAGAGATAGCATTTCACAGCAAAAATCAAAAGTAAGATTTTATAGGCTTAAAACTTTAAAGTTTGTAGTAGAACTTTAGCCATAAGTATAGATATTGCTCAAGCTCTACTACAAACAAATCTATTATCAGTTAGTTTTCGATATTTTCCTCAAGTTTATGCAAAGCTAGATTAACTTTTTCCTCCAATTTTTGCAACTGTTTTTGCTTTAAGTCACTCCACTCTGGCAATTGATTAATAAACTGTTGTAAATCAATAATTACACTTGTTAAATCGTTAATTTGTTGTAGTTCGGGTCGTCGCTTAAACTGCTGAGAAAGCAAATCTAATTCAGTTTGCAATAGCTTCATAGTTTGCTCCTGAATATCTAATCGATTCGATAAACTTTTTATTGTTTCCAGCAAAATTTTAATTTGCTTTTCTTGCTGGTTTATTTCTAATTCTTTAGTTGTGGATTGAAAATCATTGATACTATTTTGTAAGTCAACAATAATTTCAGAAATTGACTTTTGATATTCATCTATTTTCCCAGTTGTATCAAATTTAATTGCTTTAGTTTGTGCTGCTAATTTTCGTCTGTTAAACAGATTTAAAAATAAAGATGTAAAAATAAATCCTACTGGATAAATAACTGGTTGCTCAAACATATAATTACCAAAAATTCCGACGGCAGAAGCAGCAAGAAAAATATATTCCAGGATTTCTAAAAAACGCAGGCGGTGTAACATATTTTCAGTTATCAATTATCGGTTATCAGTTATCATATCAAAATCGGAGTCAGGAGACAGGAGACAGGAGTCAGAATGAAAGAAGGAGTCAGGAGACAGGAGTCAGGAGTCAGAATGAAAGAAGGAAGAAGGATTCGGAAAAAAGGGTTAGCAGATAAAATTCGATTCTTGAATATTGCGCAAGGTTCCTTAAAAGAAAGTCGATATTACTTAGTTCTGACAAATTACCTTGAATATGGGAATACTTCAGAACTTCTACTACCCGATCGAAGAAGTAAGTAATATCAAATCCGTTGGCTTCGGAGTAACATAATTCTGTCGTAGTCATACAATGCTTAGGGGGCGAATGCCATTCGCCCCTACGATGTAAACTCTTATCTTTAAATACTGAATAACACCGATGCTACCGGATTTGAGATAAATTACTAGATTCATACATTGCTGCAATTGAACAACGTAGGCAATCTCCTGATTTCTGACTTCTATTCTTTTCCCTCCTGATATCAAATCCGCTTGATTGGACATAAAAAAAATCTCAAATCGTCATAATTACTCAATATTTGTAATCCTCTCCCCTCCTTATATAGAATCCGGGTAATTAGTTATCGTATTACTGAGGAGTAATGAGTAATGAGTAATGAGTAATGAGTAAGGAGTAAGAAGTAAGGAGTTAGGAGGTAGGAGGTAGGAATTAGGAGTAAGAAAGGAAATGAAAATGCATAAATTTTTAAATTCGTGCTTCTAGCAAACACATATTTTAGTTGAGGATTTTTGAATGCGATTACTGTATAACCGGATTTTATATTACTCCTAACTCATTACTCAACCCTGACTTATTACTCAATCCTGACTCATTACTCATTACTCATTACTCCTTACTCATTACTCAATCTTGACTCCTTCCCTCTTTCATATTTGTAGAATTATTCGTGCCAAATTAAAATAAATCAAAACACCGAGAACATCCACAGCAGTTGTAATAAACGGTGCTGACATTAAGGCTGGATCTAACCCAAACGAACGAAACAGGAATGGCAAAGAGGAGCCAGCAACAGAAGCCAAAATTGAGATTGCAACCAAACTTACTCCTACCGTCACTGATACTTCTAAATTTCCATTGACAATAAATAAGTAAGCCCAAACTGTTGCCAATAAACCGAGAATACATCCAAGCATTCCACCAGCAGCAGCTTCACGCAGAATCACTCGCCATCGTCCGATTTTCCAGATTTCATCGGTATTCATACCGCGAATGACAACAGTCGAAGATTGCGCCCCCACATTTCCACCAGTACCTGTTAATAATGGAATGAATGCTGCTAAAGCAACTACTTTTTGCAGAATATCTTCTTGCGCTGTAATAATTCCACCTGTAACACTATTTGTCAGTAACAAGACAAATAACCAGACTACCCTTCTGCGAGCAACAGTAAATAAGTTTACCTGAAAATAATTATCGCCATCAGACTGCACCCCACCTAAAGCATAAATATCTTCAGTAGTTTCCTGTTCCAAAATATCGAGAACATCATCAACGGTAATAATCCCCACGAGTCGTTGTTCGCTGTCTACCACTGGTATTGCCAGAAAGTCGTAACGCTGAATAACACGGGCAACTTCTTCTTGATCGGTACCAGTTTGTACGTAGACAAAATCACGATTCATTATTTCGCTGATAGTTTTGTTTAGCTGAGAGGTGACTAAATCTCGCAGTGATAAAATACCTGTAAGATGGCGGTTAGTATCAGTGACATATAGAGAATAAACTGTTTCGGTAACGTTTGCTAGCGATCGAATGCGTTCTAAACTTTCGGCAACCGTATATTCTTCTTTAAGAGAAATGTATTCGGGAGTCATGATCCGCCCTGCTGTTCCAGAGTCGTAACCCAGAAGTTGTGCCGTAGCTTGGCGTTCGGAGGGGCTGAGTTGGCCTAAGAAACGTCGGACAACGGTTGCAGGTAATTCTTCAAAGAGTTTGGCGCGATCGTCCGGAGACATTTTATCAACAATATCTATGACTTCTTGGCGTTTGAATTTTTCGCACAGAGACTGTTGCACGCTGGAGTCTAATTGTTCATAGACTTCGATCGCCTCACGTTTAGACAATAAGCGAAAAGCAATAACTTGCATAGTTTCTGGTAAACCTTCGATCGCTTCAGCAATATCGGGTGGCTGTACTGGGATCAGCATAGCTTTAGCTCCAGATAAGTTATCTTGCTCTAGTAGAGTCTGAAGTTGCGATCGAACTAATTCTCGTAATTCTTGACGAGAAATAGTGGCTATGGAAGGGGATGAATAGTTATTATTTTCAATCAAAGCTAACCCTCCTATGATATAGATTTATGAATTCAGTTTAGAGGCTAAGGGAACTTTTTTCTCCTTAGACTTAATAAAGTCCTAATTTTTAGGGGGTGGTTTAGACAAAAGTTGATAATTTATTTGACTTCTTGCAGAAGTCAGGGAATAGGGAATAGGGAATAGGGAATAGGGAAGAATAATTGATAATTTATGGATAATAATTGACTTTACTTTTTATTTTTGGAGATGTCTATTGTCAAAAATAAAAAACAGTACAAAACTTACTATAAACTTTATTCTACAAGTTAATAAAGTCAAATTTTTCGGGGGAATGTTGATATAGAAGTTAATAATTTATTCCCAAAAATAGTACAAAACCCACCCGAAATTTATGGCTTTTTTGTTCCTGCTTCCTCCTTGTTTCTTTGACTACCCACTACATTTTAATTTTTGTTCTAAATTTTCTTTAAATCCATTCATTAATTCTCGATAAATTCTTGACGATTTACCATCATAAATATAACGGAAAAAAAAGGCATCTTTTCTGATACCTACTTTGAGTGAAACTGTTTTTTTAATTTCTTGGAATACTCCTTGTACCCAAGCAAATCCAGTATTTATGAAAGCAAATATAATACTAAATATGATTATTGTTAGTTTGTTTTTCATGCTTGACCTCACATTAAAATCATTCAGATCATCCTTGCTCAAATCGTCTACAGTTTTTTCTTTAATAACGATCGTATCAAAATTATACAACAAGATGAATAAATGTCAAGCTTTTGGAAAAAAATAAAGAAGCAAGAATAGAGCTATCGAAAATAAAAAATAAAGTCAAATCATTGAAACTAATTAGATCAAAACTATCCGCCAATAAATCTAGTATAAAAATATATTAATGACTGCTAAAAAGAAATAAAAATAATTATTGAAATTAGATAGTGTCCTGATAATTAGTGGTAAAAAAACTTTCTCCTCCTTATAGCTAAAAATTTCCTCCTGACTCCTCCATTTTTATTTGGTGCAGGGACGGCAGAGGGCAGAAGGCACTTATGCTGAAGGGTTTCTTCTTATTGTGACTTAATTTTATACACTCTCGGATGCTACCGGACATTATATAACGGAAGGTTGTGTTACCACTCATATCATGTCCGCTTGTATGGTCGCGTGTAAACCGGCACAGGCAAGATGCCTATTCCACAAGGTTCAGATCTACAGGAAATTTAAGTTTTTTTCTGGATCTTAAATATTCCTCCCTGTTACCTGTTCCCTCTCTTAAGTATTCCTCCCAGTTAAGTGTTCCCAGTTAAGTGTTCCCAGTTCCCTACCTTTGCTATACAATACCGATGCTACCGGACATGATATCATTACTAACAGGTTTCCAGCTTTTAACAAATAGTAAAGCTTTGTACCTCACGCACGGGCGTGAAACTGCTGTAAAAAAAATGTGGGGCGTACAGTCCGCGCTCCACATTTATTACTATGCTAAATTTTTCTGTTTCTGAGAATTTGGTGAATTATTTTTGGTAATTCTGCTAGCGTAATGGTATTGAGTAAACTTGGTATTCACGCTTCGATCTTAATTTATACAAAGACAGTTGAGTTTTGCCCGTAAAAAAATCATCACCCTCCATCTTCAGGTCTCCCCCAGTAGCTCTACCATGACGCGAGCACCACTACCTTATTTTTTAGGTGCAGTCAACACATCCCAAGCTGCTTGGCCTGCTTTGACTAAGCGATCGCCAAAATCTTGAACTTCCTTAACCATTGTTTCCCAGTTTGTCTCAATATCTTTCTCTAGCTTCTTGCCCGCATTCTCTATTTCTTTAGGATCTATAAGTCTGATCCGTTCGATAGTTTCTCTTGCTTGTTTGACTGCCTCAATATACTTCTCACGGGTAAACTCGCCAGCAGTTTCCATTTCTGACTGAGCTAATCTTTTGATTGCTTCCATCAATTCTTGGGTTTCTTGCTGAGGGTTACTATCTCCAGAAGTAGGAGTAATTTGATTTGATTTGTTCTCAACTTCTACGATCGCTCCCTCTTGTGGTTGATTTTGTTCTGTCATAATTTTTGGCTCCTAATTTTACTAATTAACAGGTTACACCTTACATTATATAGCTATAAGCATTCAGTTCTCAAACTTACTCCCAGTAATAAATTAAGTTCTGAATTCTCAATTCTGAATTCTCAATTCTCAATTCTAACTTATCCCAATAATTTCTGCTCTAATTCTAACAATTTTTCAATCCGCGCTTCTGTGGATGGGTGTGTCGAAAATAAATTCGCCATCATTCTACCGGAAAATCCATTGATAATTAATAATGGTGCAAAAGCAGGATTAGCATTTAATGGCATTTGTCGGGAATTTTGCTCTAACCTTTGCAAAGCTAGAGCTAGAGCGCGGGGGTTGCCAGTCAAGTTACCTGCTCCCGCATCAGCAGAAAATTCACGAGTTCGAGAAATTGCCATTTGTACAATACTTGCAGCTACCGGAGCTAACATGATGGTTAATAACATGACTACTGGGTTAGCTCGGTTACCGTTTCTCGAACCTCCACCAAACCACATTCCATAACTAGCTATTTGGGTTAACCAAGATATGCCACCTGCTATTGTCGCAGCTACCGCTTGAGTAAAAGTATCGCGATTTTTGATATGACTGAGTTCGTGAGCAATAACTCCTTCGAGTTCATCCTCCGGTAAAATTCTCATAATACCTTCGGTGACTGCCACTGCTGCATGATGGGGATCGCGTCCTGTCGCAAAAGCATTAGCAGAAGCAGTAGGAATAATATAAACACCTGGCATAGGTAGACGTGCGCGATGGCAGAGTCTTTCTACCATTTCATATAATGCAGGTGCTTCTGCTTGACTTACTGGTTTAGCATTATAAGCTGCTAGGGCAATTTTATCTGAGAAAAACCAGGAACCTAAGTTCATTATTGCAGCTAAAAGTAGACCAATTGTAGCACCAGTTGTGCCACCTATTAACCAATAACTAACTGTAACTAATAGGGCGCTAAGTATACCTAATAAAGCAACTGTTTTGACTAAGTTCATAAAGGTTGCCTCCTCTCAAGGCTAATGGTTGTTATTTATATTATCTAATGGTTCTTAGTTTTTTATGATTTCTATTTCATTTTAGCCATAATTATTGATCTACTTATGATCGGAAAACTTGACAAAAGGTTCGGTTTTCCTTTGATAGTTATTAACACTCAGCTAGCAACTTACAGCAATGCATGAGGATGGTGAGGTACACTTAAAGTTTAATCTATATCCTTGCAGTTGAGCCTTCAAGGTTGTAACAACCTGGAAGGTTGTGTTACCTCTCATTACTAATAGGTTTCCAGCTTTTTTAAAAAAAATTTTTGTACCTCACGCGCCTCCGAAACTGCTGTAATTAAATACCTTTGTTTATTTCTCCCCTAATCCCCTACTCTCTTACCTAAAAATTAAGGTTTAAAGCCTCTCTTTTCAAGGAAAAAAAAACCAAAAAATTCCTTTTCAGCAATCCTATTCTTTTTAATAATTAATAATTATTAATTATTGAATCCCCTAATCAAGATTTATTCCATTCCAAAATGATAACTGGTATGACTACCATTTGGATATAAAAAAGTACAGACTACTGCTACTTCTGGATTATAATTGTTAATCAATTTTCCTAAACCCATTTGTTGCCAATCAGTAATTATTGATGGGATTTGACTGATAGGTTTAAACTTCACTTGCCAGTCTGCTAAAACTGTACTATTTTCTTCTAATTGTCTAAAAATTATTACCGTACCTTTTTCTCCAATTTGTTTATATCCTTCAGAGGCGATCGCTGCAATTTTTTCTGCATTTTCTTGGATTACTGCTAATTGTTCTGCTTTTGATTCTAGGGAATTTTCCATTACATTTATCCTTTGAATTTAACTAAACTTTTATAACATATTTAGGGAACAGGGAACAGGGAATAAGGAATAGAAAAAAAGTATTTTGGCAAATAACATAAGAGATGCACCCGAAAATTCACTTTATGTTTGACGATTTACACTTCTTGACCATAATTACTTATCGCTTAATTGAAATAGACCCTAATTCTCAGTATCCTAAGTTAATTATATGCCATTATGTCATTGCGACTGGAACGGAATGGAAGATGGAAGGAAGCAATCTTTACCTGTTCTCTATTCCCTTTTCGCTTTTCCCTTTTCCCTTTTCCCTACTATATATTCAATAACAATTCTTGAGCCACGGCTTTAACTACATTAATACTTACAGAATTTCCTAATTGATAATAAGCCTTATTATCGTCAGAATGCAAAATAAATTTATCTGGAAAACCTTGTAATCTTGCAGCTTCCCTCGGAGTAATTTTTCTGATTCTATTTTGATTATAAATTCCTAATCTATTAGCATCACTCGCCACTAAAGTTACAGAAATTTTATCTGGGTCTAAAAACTTGTAGACTTCAAAAGAAAAATTACCTGCCACTGGTTTATATTTGGATTCGACTATTTGCAGATAATTTTTACTCACTAAAGAATTAAGCAAAATATTTAACTGAGGATGAGGAAAAAAACTAGCTATTTGTTCCTGACTCAACAATTTACCATCTTGATGTTTACCAAATTGACTATTTCTCCGTTTCAAAATAAAACGGTTCATTAATTCTATTTCTTCAACACTGCATTTACCCCTCAATCCCAACTCCCAAGAATGAATCGAATTTCCCCCGCGATAATCAATTAATCTCATGCCATGTAATTTATTCAAATCTCCATTTAATCTTTGTTTTAAGGCCGCGACAAATTTTTCCGAACAATTATATTTTTCATCTGGATTATCTTCCAAAACATCTGCCACAGTTATAGATTTTTTCAGAGGATAAAATAAAGATAATTGTTGGGGATGATAAGAATGAGAATCTTTCGGACCAAGGTCAGAAATTAAGTTAAATTTCGGCGTACTATCTAAAACTCCTAAGATATAAACTCGGAGACGATTTTGGGGTAAATCAAAATTCGCGCTATTCAATAAAAATATGTCAAAACTATAGCCTCTACTTTGAATTTCATGTTTAATAGTTTCGATAGTTCTACCTTGATCATTAGTTAGCAAACCACGGACATTTTCAAATATAAAACCTTGAGGTTTGTATGTATCTATTAACCTGGTAATTTCAAAAAACAGTGTACCTCTAGTATCCCCAAATCCAGCTTTTTTTCCAGCATAAGAAAAAGATTGACAAGGAAATCCTGCTAATAATATTTGATATGGTGGTAATTTTTCAATTTTGCGGATATCTCCTAAAGGAAATTCTGCAAAATTTTTCTGATAAACTAAACCAGCGTCAGGATTTATTTCACTGCTTAATACACACTCAGTTTCAATGTTTAAATATTCGGCAGCTTGTTCAAAACCTAATCTCATTCCACCAATGCCAGCAAATAAATCAATAAAGCAAATTTTTGTCATTTGATAATTGTTAGAAATAGTATGTAAATTTTCCATTTTTTTCAATCATTACTGCCTAAGTAATCTCTCAAAAAATCACAAAGAATTGACAACTCATTTTTAGAAAATGCCACAGTGCAATGGCTATGTAAACAAATTGTTTGTAAAGCTGACTGTCTTTCAAAATTTCCTGCTCCATCTATAACATAAGCAATTTTGTGACCTGCTGCTTCAACTTGTTCGTAACGAGCTTTTGCTTGTCCTCCTTTACGTTCAATAACACTATTAGTAGTTACTTGGAAACTTACTTCTATAGCTATATATTTCTGTTTTTTTTTGACTACAATATCAAATGAAGTTAAACGTCCTGTAGTTGGATCAGTATGAGTTACATTAGGTAAAGTAGCACCAGATTTAACTTCAATTTCAGTAATTCCAATTTCATCTTTTATGTACTGAGCAACAAATTTTTGTGCTAGATGACCTAAAGCATTAGATTTTGCACCCCCTGTAATACGACTAACCCAAATATATCGCTGCTTAATAAAACTATCTAATTCACTCGGTTTACCTAAATAATCACCAATTTCACATCTTGCTAAAATTGAAGAAATTTCTTGATTAGAATTGTTATGAGAACTTCCAAATAAAAGAAGCGCAATAGCATCTTTTTGTCTTTCATCTAAAGAGTGTTTGACAAAAAGGTCTTTTCCATTAATTTTAAGAGTTTGATTACTTAAGCTTTTTGTAGGTAAAGCTTGAAACTTATAAATGCGCTGAGTATTTTTCCAGTAATATTTCATTTCTTCATTAGGAAACAAATTTTTAAATTCTCTACTTATACGTTTAAGCATTTCTCCTCCAAAGTCAGCCATAATAACCAAATGCTTAACAAATAAGTTGCCTGACAAAGCTGAAGAGTTGACTATTGTAAATAAGTCCTCTAATTCTAATACATCAATGCTTAAGATTTGAATAAATTGCTCTTGTGTTTTTAACAACAATGGAATTATACTTAACTCTGCTTCCATTTCAGCTAATTCTGTAGGCCAAAATTTTGATGCTGCTTTTTCTAATTCCAGAAACGTTTTTCTATAATCTTCTTTAGGGTTATTCATTATATTTTTTCATTAATTATAAAAAATTTGTCAAAAAATCTCAATAATTATACAAGAAAAAGTTACTTTGCACAATTTCATAAATCTAGATCGCTTGATTAATTGATTATTTTATAGTACATTAAGTTAATAATATATAATACATTTTGAGTTTATCCTTTTTTCCTCTTTTTTCTTATGTTAGAAAGTATTATTTTGATATTATTAATAGGCTTTTTTGTCGGCGAAATTGCCTTTAGATTAAAAGCACCACCCCTCGTCGGAATGGTATTAGTGGGAATATTATTAGGTCCCAAAATTAGCAATACCATCGACTCTAGCATTTTGCAAGCTGCCGACTCCCTGAGAACGATCGCTGTAACAATTATTTTGATGAAAGCAGGGTTAGGTTTAGACAGAGAAAAATTAGCACAACAAGGAACTGTAGCACTGCGGTTAGGTTTTCTTCCCGCAACCTGCGAAGCTATTGTTATCGCCCTCGCAGCTATGTGGTTACTTCAATTTGACTTTGCCACCGGGTTGTTATTAGGTTGTATCATCGGTGCCGAATCTCCCGCAGTTATTGTTCCCGGAATGTTGCGCCTCAAAAGTTCGGGTTGGGGCGTCACCAAAGGTATTCCTGATGCAATTTTGACGGGTAGTGCTTTGTCAGATGTTTTGCTGTTGTTAGTTTTTAGTTTACTGCTGGCATTTTTATCCCAGGGAACAACCACTATAACTTTACCTGGTGACATCACTCTCAGTGCATTACAACTATTACCTTTTCAAGTAATTTTACAAATTATTCTCGGAGCGATCGCCGGGTTGCTAACCGCGCGAATATTAGTATTGCTCTTAGTCAAACAAAATTGGACTCAAAATGCCACCCAGGATACTTTAGTCGCAGCAAGTTTTGCTCTCTTGTTAGTCGTATTAGCAGAAAAATTTCCTATATTTTCCGGTTATTTAGCAGTCATGGCAACAGGATTTTTTGTCATCGAATTTGATGCTCCCCTGGCGCGACGGTTACGAAATGGTTTTGATACTTTGTGGGTGGTAGCGCAAATAATTTTGTTTGTCTTGCTCGGTGCTAGTATCCCGTTGCAAGTGCTGGAAAACGTCTTGTTGGTAGGGTTGTTAATTTTAGCGATCGGCACTTTATTCGGGCGAATGCTCGGTTGGTATCTCTCCACTTTGGGCAGTAACTGGAACTGGCGAGAACGTCTATTTTTGCTGCCTGGAAATTCCGCCAAGGCAACCGTGCAAGCTGCCATTGGAGCTATTCCTCTAGCAGCAGGTATTGAAGGAGGAGAAACAATATTAGCGATCGCTGCCCTATCCATATTAGTCACAGCACCATTGGGAGCTTGGGCAATACCTACCTTTGCGCCAAAACTGTTAGAAAAAGGAGAAGTCGATCCGACAAAAGTAGCGATCGCTCGTCGTATTGTTTTGTTAGCTGCCGTTGATACCTCACCCCTTGCTGTGGATGTGTTGTTAAAAGTTGCAGAGTTGGCGAGACGTTGTGATGGGGAAGTTGTCGTGTTGCACGTTATGCAGTCTGAGGATGCCGAAAGTATTGAGCAACTGCGACAGCAAACAGGGCAACTTTTGGCAGATATTCGGTATCGGTTTGTAACTGTTGCAGGTGTCGTATCCGAGGAAATAGTTTCAGTTGCACGAGAGTATGGAGCAGCAGAAATAGTTATGGGAAAAAGAGGGCATCGTTTATGGGAAAATGTGTTAGTTGGTTCCGTGTCTCAAGCAGTTTTGGAAAGGAGTTTAATTCCTGTGGTGGTAGTTGAAAAAAGGTAGTTGTGTAAGGAAAAAAACAGCGAGTCACTTTTGGGAAAGCGATCGCTACCTTATCCATCTTAGTCACAGCACCTTTGAGAGCTTTGGTAATACATACCTTTTACCTTTGCAGCAAAACTTTGAGAAACTCAATTAAAGCAGAAGTTCGCGCTATCTCATCAAGGTATTTTCCGAATTAACGGCAATGATAGCAGCGAACTCGCTTTAGACTCTTCCTTTGTTCTCTCAATGATATAGCTGGTTGAGATCGAGCATCTTTTTCTTGACATACTCCCGACGCTCCCCTCCCCCCTTCCAAAGGGGGGTTAGGGGGGATGGAGAGCGCGGGATTCTTCAGCCAGAGAAAAACTGACCGCAGTTTTAACAGAAGTGATGTCCTCCTCCTGTGTTGACAACAATCCTATTTTTTGTATTAGGAGTGCTGAGTTATAGTCTCTGTCTAATTCCTGTCCACATTTAGCACAGGAATGCCAGCGTTCTGATCAACTTTTAGAGACTTTATTCAGACATTTCCAACAATGTTGGGATCTACCTTTTGGGTCTACGCGTGATAATTTTTTTGCCTAGTTTCCAGGCTACATACTTAGACGGATCAGCACTGATAGAACAGAACCTTTTTAATAGCTTGACAGAACACTATCGACAAGCTGGCTATAAGTTACAACCTCATATCCATTATCAAGACATATTCCTATCAATTCTCTAAGTGTTTCTATCGCATCAGGATTCACTTCTGTATCATCTGGATCTTCCATCGTGAACTCAAATGGGTGCATCATTACTACACTCCAGTTGTTTATTTCTATCTGCTCTTGGATTTCTGCAAAAATTTCGCTTGCCGGTTGAATCTTATATGGCACATCCCATCCGCCCGTTGAAGCAGCAGCAGGTAAGTATGCAGGGTTAGAAGTAGGATCTCCTTCATTGTAGCAGAAATTTGGAGTACATTGGGCTGACAAAATGTCGTACCCTGCCTCCTTCATCGCTGGAATCGTAGTATCTTCAGAATATGCGTTAAATGGGGCAATAAATGTCCTTACTTCCTTTTCTGGGAAATATGTGTCTCCTATCAATTCCCTGAAATCCTCCAATTCCCTTACCTGTTCTTCTATTGTTTTTTCCGAGAAATCCTCATGAGTCATACTATGAGAAACGACTTCACCACTATCTCCTAGATTTGCCATAATTTCTTGGATTTCTTCTACATGAGCAACATCTTCTCCAAACACATTTCCAATAATTCCAATGGAAATACCCTGAGGGCTGCTTTTACCATCTACAGAGTAGTCAGCGAATACCTTTATAATCTCTTGTTGAGCTTCATTACAGTACCAATCCTGGATATCATCAAGCCGGAAAACGACTTTAGGTGTTGTTGGGTTGGCCAAGGCCAATTGAACTTCATGATCGGCTAGGGCTGGACTTGTTAACCAAGAAAGCCCTAAAAACATCATGGTAATTATGATGAAAAGCTTGCGTGACATAGTTTTATTTGCTCCATTTGATTGAAATTATATCAAATCTGATAGCATTAGTATAATTCAGGATTTAGAAAAAAATACAGGACTTACGCAAAATAGCAAATTATACGGCGTTGGTAAATGGAAAGATGAACTGAGTAATCTACTCATAAGATAGGTAGGCAAAATGGAATATGTAGATAGTGCTAAATAAATTAAGTCTATGCAATGTCCAGAGTGTGCTAGTAAACATATCCGCAAAAATGGTCATAGAGGAGATCAGCAAAATTATATCTATCTATCTGTGTTAAATGTGGTCGGCAGTTTATAGAAGTCTA
>NZ_JAAHHT010000230.1 GCF_010672085.1 Okeania sp. SIO3I5 | reverse complement strand
GGAGGACATCACCTCTGTCATGCGCAGCGGTCAGGGTTTCCCAGACGCTCAGAATCCCTATTTTTCCATCCCCCCTAACCCCCCTTTGAAAGGGGGGAATAGAAGGGCAACGTCGGGAGTATGTCAACTATATAGATATCCTACCCGTGGATAATGAAATAAAAAACCATTATCCTGTCCTACTAAGAGCGGTTTTAAATCAGTTATGGGGCGATCGCTCTGATTGGTTTTTTGGCGTAAATATGGGAATTTTCCATACCACCGGTTCAAGTCCTAGAGTTCCTATAATTCCTGATGCTTTCCTCAGTGTGGGAGTTCCACGGTTCAAAAATAACAACAAGTCACGACTTTCTTATGTTCTTTGGGAGGAAAATTATATTGTTCCCCTATTCGTATTGGAGATTGTTTCTCAAACTTATGGGAACGAATACGATAAAAAAATGATTGATTACGCTCGCTTGGGAGTCTTGTATTATGTCATCTATAACCCAGATTATTCCAAGGGAGACAAACATGAGCGTTTTGAAGTGTATCGTTTGTTAAATGGAGCATACCAACGTTTACAAGGAAATCCTGTGTGGATGCCAGAAATTGGTCTGGGGATAGGAACTGAAGTTAGCTATAACGAACGCTGGGAACGAGAGTGGTTGTATTGGTATGACTCTGAAGGCAATAAGTTTATGACCTAAGAAGAGCAAGCACTTCAGGAAAAACAACGAGCTGAACAATTTGAACAACAAGTTCAACAGGAGCGACAACGAACTGAACAACTTGAACAAATGTTGCGTTCCTTTGGTATCGATCCAGAACAGTTGTAGCTATAACTCAAGTTAAAAGTTAAACAGACAAAAACTTGATTACAACTTCTGGTAGTGGTGTACAAGTAGTGATTTTTGCATTTTTATCCCTTACTGTGAAAGGATTTTACTTATAAATATCACTACATCTACAGGACTACCAGTTAAACAGACAAAAAATTTGATGACAATTTCTTGAAAAGAGTCGCGTTCGCGTCAGCGGAAGGTCGTTCGATCGCGACTCTTTTCCCTTTCACTGAAAAAAAGAATGGGAATGTCTCTATTCAGTTATCAGTTATATCATGTCCGGTAGCATCGGTATTGTATAGCAAAGGTAGGGAACAGGGAACACTTAACTGGGAACAGGGAGGAGGGAGGAGGAAGGAGGGAGGAGGGAGGAGGGAACACTTAACTGGCAGGAATACTTAAGAGCCAGAAAAAAAACTTAAATTTCCGGTAAAATTCACCCTTGAGTTTACACCAACGATACCAGCGGACATGATATTATCAGTTTAGCTAAGAATATTTGCTAATTTTTTCCTAACTTTAATCTTTCTTGCTCTGACAAACCTTCTGCCAAAATACTAATATTTTCCACAGGAATATTAACTTTAACTTTCTCACCAATAGCATATTGATTCAGATGAAAAGGATTAATATTTTGTCTGCGGATAACTATCTTAGTTCTGTCAGTTAAACGGACAACATAACGAGTATCTGTACCAATATAAACTAGATTTTCTATTATCCCGGAAAAATCTGATTCTCTTGTCAAACTTGACGGGGAAATTTCTATTTTTTCGGGTCTGACAACTAAGGTAATAATTGTATCTATTGGCAGATGATTAACGGAGGGTATTAATAAGGGCAAATCTTCATCTATTAACACGAAACTTTTATTCTCTTGATGTGCAGTTATTCGCCCAGTTAAAAAATTACTTTCCCCAATAAATTCAGCTACAAAACGAGTTTTTGGTTGTTCATAAATCTCCACCGGAGTTCCCACTTGTAAAACTTCTCCTTGGTGCATAACAGCTATCCGGTCAGACATAGTTAAAGCTTCTTCTTGATCGTGAGTAACATAGATAAAAGTAATACCTAACTTTTGCTGCATTTGTTTTAATTCCAACTGCATTTCTTTGCGTAATTTTAAATCTAAAGCACCCAAAGGTTCATCAAATAATAATACTGCTGGTTGTTTAACTAATGCTCTTGCTAAAGCCACTCTTTGTTGTTGTCCGCCAGATAATTGTCGGGGATAACGCTTTTGCATATCTATTAATTTTACTTGAGCTAAACTATCAGTTACCCGACGATTTATTTCTGGGCGCGGGAGATTTTCCATTTCTAATCCAAAGGCAATATTTTCTGCCACTGTGAGATGGGGAAATAAGGCATAATTCTGAAAAACTGTATTAACTGGGCGATGAAATGGCGGACTATTTCCCATTAATTTGTCTTGAATATAAATGTCTCCAGAAGTGGGAATTTCAAAGCCAGCTATCATTCTTAATGTTGTAGTTTTACCACACCCAGACGGACCAAGTATAGAAAAGAATTCAGATTTTTTTATCTGGAGATTGATATTATTTACAGCGATAAATTTTGTTTTATTTTTACTTGGGAATATTTTGGCAATATTGATGAGATTGACTGCTATGTTTTCCATTTAGGAGTAAGTTATACTTTCTGATTATTGAATTTTAGATAGTTAATAGTTGAGGTATTATTATAAACTGTTTGTAAACTCATAAAAACCTCTCTCCAAACCTCTTTCCTCCGAGGAGAAAGGCTTATGAACCCTCATTCCCTTGTAAGGAAGCAGGGCTTTTTCATTCTCCAAAATTAGTAGTCAATTTTTGGAGACAAGTTATGTTTTTTCCTCCCTAATATTGCTCAATTCTAATTTAATTGATTCTGATTTTTCCGGATAAATAACTTTCTCTATTTTTTGAGCTTAACAACTTAAGCTCATGGTTTTTAAACAAGAGATTATCGTTTTATTCTCATTTTTTTCCAATTTGTTGCTCAATTTCTTGAAGTATTCGAGCAGCCATTACCCCACGAATTCCACCACCATCTAAGCTCATAATTTTGTAAGTCATAATCGTATTTTTCTGAATATTCTTGTTGAACTATTATACCAATTTGACAAGTGTTTATTACAAATATTTAGGGTATTTATTAGGAGTCAGGAGTCACGATTCAGGAGTCAGAATGAATGGTTTCAATAATATTTTTTGGGTTAGTAATTCTGGCAAAAGGGAATAGAAAAGAAGAAAAACAACTGTACCTCAGTAACCTGAGAAACGCTATAATTTAAAAATTACTATTAGACCTCTCCAGAAAAGAGGGAAAAAGGCACAGCGGGTAACCCACCCCTAACCCCTCCCAGGAGGGGAGTAATTGATAATTTATGGATAATAATTAATTTTTTTTTCCTTTTCGGAGATGTTTATTAGACTAATTTCTATCCATTAATGCGGTTATTTCAGTTATTAAATAATTAACACTAGCCTAATAATGTTTTTGCTAATTTTCACTACCCTTATCAATTATTATTGTGTTCATTTATCCCCTACTCCCTTACCGAAATAATTAATAATTAAACAATTAAATAATTAGATAATTTAGGTTTAAAGCCTCCCCTTGAAAGGGGAAAAAAGCGGTCGTTTTGCTACGCATAACTACGTTAACGCTGCGCGACATGAAAAGCGGAGCTGTCCGTAGGATGGGATGGCGAGGAAACCTCGCCATATCCAATCGACCAAGAGAAATAAATCTTTTCCTTTTAGTCAATCCTCTCCCTAAAAGGGAGAGGTAATTATCCATTAATGAATCCCCTACTCCCTTACTCCATTACTCTCCTAATTTAACTTCTGTCCAAGCTTCATCATATAAAATTGTAGCTTGACCAAGGTCTTGAATATAATTAAGTTTAGCAAATAATTCTGGTGGTGGATAAATAGCAGAATTATTCAGGTCAGCAACTTCAATTAAACCTTGGTCTTTTGCTGCTTGGTTTGGGGTAGCATACTTAATAAAATTGGAGATTTTTGCTCCTATTTCTGGTTCAAGAATAAAGTTAATAAACTTTTCTGCCAGTTCTTTATTTCTACTTCCTTTTAGAATAACCATATTATCAGTTAAAAGAATACTTCCCTCTTTAGGAATAACGTAACGAAGGTCGGAATTTTCTTTCATAACTTGGAAAATATCCCCACTCCATTCACAGGTTAAATCTACCTCTCCTTGGTCTAATAAATTTTGACCAGTATCCGGTGCAAAAGCAGCGATCGCCTGTTTATTTTTAATTAGAAAATTTCTGGCTTCAGTAATTTCTTTAGGGTTAGTTGTATTGGGGTTATAACCAAGAGAAATTAAGGCAATAGAAAAGCTACTACGCATATCATCTAATAAGGCTACTCTCCCTTGAAATTTCTCGTCAAACATGGTTGACCAACTATTAATTTCACCTCCTGTTGCTTTGATGTTATAACCTATTCCCATTGTGCCCCATTGGTAAGCAACACTATATTTATTTGCTGGATCGTATGGAGGGTTAATAAATTTATCATTGAGATTTTTTATATTAGGAATATTTTCTTTATTCAGTTCCTCTAGTAGTTTTTCTGATGCCATAATTTTCACCATATAATCACCAGGAAAAGCTACATCATAACCAGGATTTCCAGGTTTGATTTTGGCATAAAGGTCTTCATTACTTTCGTAGGTATCGTATTGAATTTTGACATTAAATTTATTCTCAAATTCAGTAATTACTTCAGGCGCAATATATGTTGACCAATTGTATATACTCAGAACATTATTTGCTGAAGTATTGGGATTATTACTACAAGCAACAGGGAAAATTAAGGCAATGCTAAAGAGCAACAAAAAAGTGATTATTTTTTTCATTTTGACAAAAAATATAAGTAAAGTTCAGGAATATTTTTAACGATTTTCGGCATTTATAGCAATCTTAAGTTGGTTGTAATATTGTAAGCATTCAGCTATCAGCTATTAGCTATTAGTTATGGGTTATTAACTCATTATGATATGAAAGAGAAATTAGTCTCCAAAATGCCATATCCAATCGACCAAGAGAAGGAAAAATTTTCCTTTTATTCAATCCTCTTCCTTTTAGGGAGAGGTAATTATCAATTATAAATTATCCATTATCCATTATTGAAAAGTCATTTCATACTGCTATATTAATAATAATAACAAAATTTTTGTAATGTCTTAATTTTGCGCAGCACAGCTATAGTTCACTGAGCTAAAACCTGTATTTTTTTCATTAATTTTAGGCATTTTTTTTATCCCCAAATTTATCAATAAACAGAGAAGATACTACCAACATTAAAGAAGCTACTAACATCAAAGTTGATATAGCATTAATTGCTGGAGTTACCGAAAACTTAATCATACCATAAACGAATAATGGTAATGTTGTTGAACCGACTCCGGCAGTAAAAAAAGTAATTACAAAATCATCCAATGACAAGGTAAAAGCTAACAAAGCAGCACTAAAAATTCCCGGCCAAATTAAAGGGAAAGTAATCTGAAAAAAAGTTCTCCATTCATTAGCACCTAAGTCTAAAGCTGCTTCCTCCAAAGCAGGATCAAGTTGAGCGACTCGCACTCTGACAGTTACAACAACAAAAGAGATACTAAATACTATATGACCAATAATTACTGTGGGCAAGCCTAAAACTAAACGAATACCTAGAATATTTTCGATTAGCTGAAAACTCAAAGAAAAGAAAACTAATAAAGAAATACCAATAGTAATTTCGGGAATAATTATCGGCAAAAAAAGTATTGCCTCTAAAATATTACGTCCGGGAAAACGAAAACGTTCTAATGCTAAGGCAATCATAGTACCAAAAATTGTTGCTAGTAATGTTGAAATTGTTGCTACAAAAAGACTATTTTTTAGCGCATCCCAAATAATCGCATTACTAACAGTATTATCAGCGACTCCTTGCAATAAATTGCCATACCATTTTAAAGTAAAACCTCGCCATACAGCATTAAAACGAGAATCATTAAAGGAGTAAATTACTAAGATAAAAATAGGTAGATAAAGAAAGGCAAAACTCAAGGTCGCATTTAGCCATAAACCAAATTTGCCAAGAGAACGAATAACTAAATCAATTTGTTTCATCTTTAAAAGGAAATGTTCATTAATGAATAATTGATAATTGATAATTGATAATTACCTCTGGTTAAAATCGTACTTAATTGAATATTAGGAAATCTTATTTGTTTTATCCTTAAAAGGAGACGAATTTTTCATTCCAAGATAATAAGTTAATAAGTCATATAGTAATCCTAAATAGGAGATAATACCAATTACCATGCATTAATGCTAGACTTCAGCTACACTTAAACAATTAAATATTTACCAAGATTTTAAATCTTTTTTTGACAATTTAAGGTTAGCTAATATATATTTTTCGTAGGGACGTTTTGCTGGCGCATAACTCCGTTAACGCTATGCGACATGGAATAGTAGCATTCCGTAAGGAAAACGCATTAATGCTCAAGCAACGTCCCTATCTCTCCCCACACCTCCCACACTTCCCCACCCAATCATATATAGAATTAATGCATGAGAAATGGTATAAGATTTTATCGTAGGGGTTTGGTCTCCAAACCCAAGGACGTGAGGGATTTGGAAACCAAACCCCTACAGTTTTTTTTACGAATCATTTTTTATGGCTATAGTTGACAACTTAATGCTTAATTATTTTCCTTTTCCGAGATGCCGAAATAGATAATAACTGGAATTAATACAATCATCATCAACGCAATTGATAATGCCGAACCAAACGGCCAATTTCTAGCTTTAAGAAATTGATTTTGAATCAGATTTCCCACCATCATAGTTTTGGCACCACCTAAAATATCAGGAGTAATAAAAGCACCAAATGCCGGAATAAAAACCAGTAAACAACCTGCAATTATGCCTCGCATTGTTAATGGTAAAACTAGACGAAAAAAAGTTCGTAAATCATTAGCTCCTAAATCTTGAGCAGCTTCTAATAAAGAAAAATTCAAGCGTTCAATTGTGGCATATAAAGGTAAAATCATAAATGGTAAATAGCCATAAACCAAACCAATAATTACAGCAAAGGGTGTAAATAAAAGAGTTAAAGGTTCTTCTGTGAACTGCAAACTTTGTAAGACAATATTAAATACTCCTTCAGTCCGAAGTAAGACTATCCAAGCATAAGTACGCACTAAAAAATTTGTCCAAAAAGGAATGATAACTAGCATCAATAAAACATTACGCCAAGATGGTCTAATAGTAGCAATAAAATATGCTAAGGGGTAGCCAATTAATAAACACATTATAGTTGTAATTAAAGCGAGGAATAAAGACCGCCAAAATATTCCCCAGTATATTTCTTGAGCTAGTCGTTGATAGTTATATAGAGTAAATTGCCAAATAACTCCCCCATAAGTACCTCGTTCTAAGAAGCTATAAATTAAAACAATTACTAACGGGATGATGAAAAAAATTAATAGCCAGATAGTTGCAGGAAATAGAAGAATTAGTAATTTTTTTAGTTGACGGTTTTTAATATTGGATGTTAACTGTTTTTCCTGAGTTTGCCACATCTTAATTATTCAATAAATTAGAGGTAATATTTATCAATTTTTTGTTTATTTGTAAATCAGTAAAATCAAAATATGGCACTTATTTTTGAGTATATTTAGCTTGAATAAAAGGATTAATCTGTCTAGTAATAACCTTTTTAGTGAGTTAGGGTAAATTAGTATCAGTCAAATATAGTTGTTTTTGATTTAATCCTCACTTTCAGGTAAAAATATAGCGTTTCTCAGACTAATGAGGTCAATCTATTTTTACTTCTATTCTATTCCCTATCCTCTTGGCAAAGATGAAAAATCATTATAGCAGTCCTATTTTGATTGTGAAAAGAATTTTTTGGGATGAGGCAACAAGGAACAGTGGTAAAAGTTTCAGAGTTTTAATGTATTTTTTGATTTTTGACAAATCATTTAGAATTGCTAGCTGCCTGATTTGTGCTAAGATCAAATCTGTTCTACTTGACGGATGGTGTCAAGAATCGGCCATATTAACATTAGTCAACTTTTATAGATTGACAAAATTACAATTTTGTGTGTATAAACCTAAGCTCTGAAATCATACTACTCTAAGGTATAAAAACTTGTTAATTTTGATATATTGACAAATATACAGATTTATCCACAAATACCTCCTCAATATTTTCTTTCATCAGTGTTTTTATTCCTCAAGTTAATCATACTATGTTAAAGAATATGTAAAATCACTAAGACTTGATTTAAAAATTCAATGAAGATATACAATTTTTTCCAAAATGAAATATATCAACTTTTATATATTTCCATCCTGAAAATTAATTGGCATGATTGTATAACTAAAATGTAAAAACTTTAACAATCAAAGACAACCTAGCTTTAGTCAAAGAATATGAAAAAAATAAGTATAAACAACCAGGAAGGTATTTGGAAGCAAAATATAGTTAAAACTAAGAGAAAAGGATATTTTAGAAATATAGAAGAAGTAAAAGTTGTAGCAACAATAGCAAATGTTGCTCAAGAACCATCTGATTCAAAATCTTCTACATCAAAGGTTTGGGTTGCTCATACTTCCAGACAAAGATAATATTAATTCATTAATGGATAATGGATAATGCATAATTGATAATTGATAATTGATAATTGATAATTACCTCTCCCTAAAAGGGAGAGGTAAGACTAAAAGGAAAAAATTTATTTCTCTTGGTCGATTGGATATACCGAGGTCTCCTCGGCATCCCACCCTTCGGGAAGCTCCGCTTTTCATGTCGCGCAGCGTTAACGTAGTTATGCGTAGCAAAACGACCGCTTTTTTCCCCTTTATTGGGGAGGTTTTTAACCAGAATTATTTAATTATTAATTATTCGCTAAAAAATCTGCCGAACTCGGAAAAATTAGTTACTATCAAAGTTTCCAAATTTTGGGAAACTTTTTTTATTGAATCTGTTGCTTGGAAATTTAGTTTAACAAAGTCTTTGTTTGTAGTTGCGCTTTAGCACCAAGTATATTTCTAGCGCTCAAGCGCAACTAAAAGTCTAATGATAAGTGTTTTGCCGAATATAATATAATACCATGCATGAAAAAAGAATGTTACGGATAGTAAGGGCGATAAAAATAATTTACAGGATATGTTTATTTGACAAAAAAGATGATTTACGACCTAAAAAATAGTATTGAAGGCATTCCCATACGACTCCTGACTCCTGACTCCTAAAAAATTCCCTAGATATTTGTAGCAAACATTTATCAAAGTGGTATAAGTTGCTTTTTGCTTTTTTGGAAAAACTGAACTAAATATTTCCTGCTGTCTGATTTTAAGCTTTTGTTTTCTTTAATTCATCTAAAGATTTTTCTAGCATATCTAACTCTTCCATATACTCAGATAACCTAGTTTGATAAACTTGTAAATTTGAGTAAATTTTCTCTGCTTCTCCTCCCTTACTTTCTCGTTGCCAAACTAAAGTTTCAAGTTCTGATTGAAATTTATTTGTGTAATCTTTGATTTGCATTTCTGCACTGCTAAAGTCTTCCTTTACTTGCTGCTGTATGACTAAATTAATTAAGGCAGCACTATCTACAATTTGTTCATCAATTCTTCTACAAATTAATTGTAAAATTTCCTGCAAGTCTACTTGAAAGCTTTTGACTTCTACATCGACAAAATATATTTCATCGTCTTCGCATTTTCGCTTTCTTACCTCTTGTGTTTGTTCTATATATTTGATTCTCTCCAGAATTTTATCGACTTTATCATCTATCATTCCTTCAAAATTGAGATGAGGAATAATAATCGGATTAATGTTTAACTCTATTTGCAAAGATTCGCCAAGGTAAGTAGAAAGTTCATTAGATATTACTTGGATTTTTGTTTGTATTTCTGTTGCTAAGTTTTCCCGGATTGTGGTTCCTTCCCGAATCATTTTATCTTGCACATCTATCCACAATTTCTGAATATGAGGAGAGCAGTATTCATTGACTGTTTTAATCAACTTTTTAGCATCTTTCTCTTCCTTAAATCGAATTTTATAAATATTTTCTGAATCCTGTCGCGCAACTTGATTTAACAGATTATCAAATGCTTGAAAAATTGCTCTAAATAAACCACCTCTTGAGTTAGTTGGTTTCTCAAATTTTGACTGGTTAGATATTGAATTAGGCAACTGTTCAATTTCTGTTTTTATCTGCTCTTTAGCATCCGTAGCAAATAATTGTAATTCTTGCCTAAACCTTTCAATTAATTTTTTTTCCTGTTGCTTGACTAACTTTTTTACTTCTAAAACTTGCTGATTAGCATTATCAGCTTTTTCAGCATATTCTTGAACATTTTGTTTGAGAGTTTTCAGCTCAATTTCCCATCCTTGAATTTGAGTATTTAAACTATCCTCGATTCCTTTAACTGCTTTTTCCAGTCTTGCCAAAACATCCTCTAAAAGATTCACTCCAGAATTTTGAGTAATAGTCTGAATAACCATTTTTTCTATTTCTGGAATTCCACTATCCAAGAATGCTTGAGAGGCAATTTTATGAGGTGCTGGTATAATTTGATCGCCATCTTCATTCTCCTCAGAATACTGCGCACTAAAGAACTTTTTAAAATCATTAATTTGCTCTTTACTTGCTTTACCAGTATCAATTAATTTGGCTAAAAGTCCCTGTCGAGAACTAGCAGGATAAATTGTCGGATTAGGAAAACCAAAATTAATTAACTCTCGTTTTAATTCCTTAATAACTTCAGGAATTTCTCGATCTCTTTCTCCTTTTAAATCAACTTTGTTTAGGATAAAGTAAACCTTACCTGAATTTTTAGCAAGTATTTCCTGACGATTTTCTACTACTTCCTTGAACAACTCAGAAACAGCATTATCTTTGTAGGAAGTGTAATCTAAAATAAATAGAATTGCGCTACAAGTTCGCAGCGCTTCTAATGCAGTTTGCTTTAATTTTACCGTATTAAAATTCGCCGACTCCCACTCATTCGGACCGGGAGTATCCAGTAGAGAAAAACCTGCTAATGAGGGAATGTGACTAATAGCTTCTATGGGATATTCTACTTCAAATCTAATTGTTTGATCGGGATTATTTTTTCCCCGAATTTCTCTAGTACGTTCTAAGAATTTATTTTGAATTTCTGCTGCATTTCCTGCAACTAAAATTACAGGTTGCTCCCTAAGTTCGCGATATTCTAAAAGTCTCGAAGTTGCTCCATGAGAAATATGTTTAATATCGGTTCGACAAATAGTACAAGCTGCATTTTCACTAGCCAAAATATCCGCCCCAATTACAGCATTAAGAAAGGTACTTTTACCAGCTTTCATTGGAGCGACTACTGCTACTTGATACTTTTCCTCTTGCAAATTTTGAAGAGTTTTAACGAGATTATTTTCAACAGTTTCTAACCCCTGAGTCTTATCTCCTTCTGTGAGTTTACCCCGCCGAAATTCTTGCAGGAATTGTAAAATTTTAGCTCCAGTTTGGTTGACTTTGTTGTGTAGTTGTTGAAAATTTTGAGAGAAGATATTTTGAGAACTATGGTTCATGGTAGGTGGTTGTTGATAATTTGATTCTAGAGGTTGATGATTAGGTGAAACAATTTTTTGCAGTGGTTCAAATTCTTGATACCAAATCAAAGATTTCGTAATTTCATCTTGTGCATAAATTTTAACTTTGCTGATAAATTTGAGTTGCAAATGCTCAATAATTTTCCTAATTCGCTGAATAAGTTTGTCTGGGGTAGGAATTTTTTTCCCTTTAACAATAATTTCTACAATTCCGCGTTCAAAGAAACTTTTTGTTTCGATTTCATCAGTTCTGAGTAAATAGTCTAAAATCTCAGTAACTGCTTCAGCATTTCCTTGTTTAGCAAGTTCTATGACTCTTGCAGAAGAGGAATTTAGATAATTATTTTCCATTTTGTTGTAATTTTTAGAAGGTTTATTCTGACTTTCACCGTAGGAATATTTTTGAGAAAAAATAGATTTATTTGACGACTTAAATACTTGGTCAGATTTCCTCAAACCTCCTAAATATTCTCTTTCTTGAGCGCGGTTTAAATTTCGGTTCCAATAGTCAACAGAAATAACTATCAATTCCTCATCTAGTTGATCTAAAACATTATTAGTAAAATCAACCGCTTCTCGAAAATTATTTAAAACTACCGTTGATGGTTCGGAGTCAATTTCCTGCATTAACAAAAGTAAATTTTGCTGTAGTCTTAATGCCAAACGTAGACAATCTTTTTCCGCTTCATCTAAGGCTTTTTGCTGGATTAATTTCTTGATTTTCTTGTTGCTTTCATCTGCTAATTCATAATATCTTTTCTCCAATGCTGTGTACTTTTCTGATAATTCATTAGCAATTTTGCGGTGATATTTTGCTTTTTCTCTATCTTTTTCTCCTGCTGCATAATTAGTAAAAGCTCCGACAGCAGCTCCAACTGCTGCACCGACTGCGCCAAAAATAAAAGGAAAAACCATAATTAATTCCTGGAAAAATTGTGTTTATTTGTAGTTTTGCTTTAGCACCAAATTAGGAAAAGGTTAGATTTTTTCGTTGGAAATACTCCGCAAATCTTCCTCAACCCAAAGTACATAATTTAAGGATAATTGTAGGTTGGGTAGAACAAAGTGAAACCCAACAAAAACATTGAGAAACAATAATATTATGCTGGTTTTTTTTCCTCTACATAATTTGAATATTTTTGAGTTTAGACGCACCAAAAATTAAAGAAACAAATAATGATACTATGTTGGGTTTTTCCGTTGGAAATGCTCCGCAAACGTTCCTCAACCCAACCTACATAATTTCAGGATAATTGTAGGTTGGGTAGAACGAAGTGAAACCCAACAAAAATATTGTCAAAATGTTGGGTTTCGTGGTTCCTTAACCCAACCTACTTCCTAACTATTTGTAGGTAAAAAACCTTGCTGAGAATTACCAGGTAAATGTTTAGAATTATTAGGCATTGCTCCTAATGACTTAGCTATAGCTACTGACTCTAAATACCGCTTTGCTGCTCCCTCTATTCCAGGTTCACAAGATCGATTTTTGATCTGTTCATTTACTGCATCTTCTTCTGCCAAAAAATCTAAATTTTTCCGATGTTCATAAGTTAATTCATCCTCTATTTCTTGGAGACGTTTTAAGTCTTCCTTAGTCAAAGAATCATAATAATTATTAACTGCTTCCTTGTGATTTTCTAAAATATGAAAAAACTCATAAACCATACCCGCGCCACCCACTGCTAACAATGCTGGCGAAACTGCACTCAACGCCATAGCAATAGGTGGACAAAGAGTAGCAACAGTAGTAATAGTAAAAGCAGATGCAGCACCCACAGCACCACCCGTTGCCGTATCTTTCAGGGTTTCCAAAACTGCCTCACCTTCAGACATTTCTCCACGCACTACCCGCAAACCGTTACTTAACATAGAAAAAGGTGCAGTAGTTACCGCACCGATCGCTGCTCCCATAGGAGTTGCTTTAGCTCCCGCTTTCACCGCACCCGTTAAGTTATCAACGTGCCATTTTGCTCCCAGTTTTGCCTGCTCCTGCAAACTCATGTCTTTGTTACCGCGTGCTCTGTTATCTTTAGCATTTTCCCACTTAATATTACTGGGATCATTTGAACCACCTTTACTATGTGGTTTAACGTGACTAGCATCTTTATCAGACAAATAGTCTCGGATATTTCTAGTAGCATTTTCAGCATTAGTACCCGCTCGTTGAGATGGTGGCACTTTATTCAACATTTTTTGAGCTTGAGCGTAAGTTCTCGATGGTTCTCCTGAACGTACTCCCCCTCGATAGAATTTTCGCGCTGCACCAGCAGATAAATCTTGAAATTTAGCATGGTAGACTTTACTTGTAGCTGCTGCGTTAACAGCAGAGTTACGTTCCGAGTCATTGGACATGATTTTTTTACTCCAAACAGTGTTACCTTTTAATTAGAAAATTTGAGTTGTTTTCTATTAAAAGATTAAGCTTTTTGCTACTTGTTTGGATACTGTGGAAAATACTTATTTTTTATTCAAAAAAAATATGGCTTTAGGAGATAGAAATTTATAGGTTTCAAAACAAAATTTTAATTATCCCCTCGCAATGATATATAGAGCTATTCTTGGTATTTATTCAAGCAAAAAGGTGGGCAAATTATTACGGAAAAATTGGGGTATGCGCCTCCCCTTTTAAGAGGATGAAAAAAATATTCAATTCAGTATTTCAAGCATCTGGATGAAGCCAGAGGAACTGTTAAGGCAGTTCCTCCGTTTGGGTAGCATTCCGCAGGAAAGGAGGCTAACTGATAACTGATAACTGATAACTGAAATAACCCACCCTTATTGCTTCTTAGTTCTTCCTTTTTTAATGAATCAAACTTGGAGAAGTCAACACAAATACATCTCGATATCCCATCTCTTCTGTCACAGGTTTAATCGGAGTAGTAAAGTGGAAAAATTCATTGTCATTTACTAACAATAAATCTCCAGGATTGAGAATTTTACTAAATACTGGCTTTTCTTTTCTCGCAGTATAAAGATGAGTTGAACCGCCTTGAATATTATGTCTATTTACTGCAAATATACCAATAAAATCAGTGCCGTCTCTGTGAATACCTTCGGGTGCTGGATTACCAGAATTATTAGGGGAACAAATAGTTCTAATTTGATGTACTCCAATTTCTGCTTCTGGATGTATTTTGCAGGAATCACAGAAGGCTAAAATCATTTTTTTAAAGTTATCTAAGGCGATAAGTCTGTCGTCTAATTCAGCAAATTCTCTTTTAATATCTCCAGCTAAAGGATTATAATTTTTGCTTTGAAAAAGATAACCATGAGGTTGTTTTATTACCTCTTCCTCTGAAATAATAAAACGAGAAAGTCTTCTGTAACGATACTTAGCTTTCATGTAGGGATCGACAGGAAGAGCGGCAAAAAACTGTTCAAAACCCTCCATGCTGATTGAGTTTACCTTTTTGTAGGTAAACATAAAAGCGTAATCTAAATTAATTGATTCTAAAATTTTTTGCATAGGTATTTCTCCCTTTTTATAGAGTAAAAGTTGAGTTTTATATTGCCTATATTTTTAGTATAGCTCAAGTTTCTGAGAAGTGCTGCTAAATAGTATACAAACTATTAATTTTTGTGAAAAAATGTATCAAATAACTCTAAAAAAAGTTGAGAGTAACTTAATCTCAAAGGAGAATAAAATTCTACAATGATTCTTGGCAAAAACTCCAAATTTGGTAGGGATTGGTGACCAAACCCCTACGATATTGAATTTTACCGAAACTATCGCATTTAATATGATTCAGAGACTGAATGTATCAGGAAATATAAAAAGGAGATAGGGAACACTTAACTCTTAACTGGGAATAGGGAATAGGGAATAGGGAATAGGAAATAGGGAGGAAGAAATCAAGACAAGTATTGAAGAGTTAAAATAAAGGGAATATATATACCTTTCCTCCTAATCAATCTACCAAATTTCAATCTCTTGAAGTACCTTTTACTTTTAGATTTTAGTCACTCAACAAATCTCTTATATCATGTTCGGTTGAATACTTATAAATAATTATCAAGGAGTCAGGAGTCAGGAGTCAGGAGTCAGAATTTCTGGAGAAAGGAGTCAGGAGTCAAAATTTCTGGAGAAAGGAGTCAGGAGAAAA
>NZ_JAAHHT010000023.1 GCF_010672085.1 Okeania sp. SIO3I5 | reverse complement strand
CATCCACCACAAAACGACCATCCCCATCATCCAATAATGTATAAGTGTGAGTATCATCAGCATCCGAGTCAGTTGTAGTCAGAGTACCTACCACTGTTCCATTCTCACTATTTTCTGCCACAGTATTATTATCTAGAGATATATCTGTAGGTGGGTTGTTACTAGGGGTTGGAGTCTCATCCACATCAGTCACATTAATAGTCACCTGTTCATCAAAACTTTCTGCAGGTTCTCCACTATCAGTCGTCCGAACCGTAATCGTATGAGTCGTATTATTTTCAAAATCCAGCAAAGAACCATTAGCTACTAATATTCGGTCTCCATCCACCACAAAACGACCATCCCCATCATCCAATAATGTATAAGTGTGAGTATCATCAGCATCCGAGTCAGTTGTAGTCAGAGTACCTACCACTGTTCCATTCTCACTATTTTCTGCCACAGTATTGTTATCTAGAGATATATCTGTAGGTGGGTTATTTCCAGGGTCAGGGTCTGGAGACGTGGCAACAAATTCAACAGCACCAACATCAGTAATACTACTACCATTATTATCGCCATCAACAGGGCGAGTATTGCCTAACTGGTCTGTGGTCGGTGCATTAGTATTAACTCCTGTGTCAATAGCAGCACTACCATCTTCCAAGGGATGAACTAAAAAACCGTCAACCTCTTGCAAATTTCCCAAGTTAGGATCGCCAATTGCAATATTTGCCGTCGCTAATTCCTCATCGCTATCTACTGCGGGAAATTGCAAGTTACCTCCCCTGTCAGTCAATTGAAAGTGAGTTTGTTGACTAATACCAAATTCATTATCAGCAGTGTTGCGATCAAAAATCGTATTTCTGACTCTGACATCTGGAGCTATACTCTCCGTGGTGTAAACAGCACCTGCCAGATTTGCTGCATAATTGTTAGTAATTGTCGTATTGGTAATTGTCGTAGGTGATAAAGTGGCGATCGCACCTCCCAACCCCACTGTACCATCTGGACTTTCTGTTCTATTCTCGGAAAAGGTACTGTTAACAACATTGACTCTGGTTAAATCTGGTTGTTGTTGGACCCACAAACCTCCACCCTGACTCTCCGCAGTATTGCTCGCAAAAGTAGTATTAGTAATTTGATGCTGCACTGGAGTGGTACGGCCAGCGCTACTTTTCCCTGTACCGATTCTGATGCCTCCACCATCAGCAAAATTCTGGTCGTTAAAAATTACAGAATTATTGATAACCTGAGTATCTTCAATTACTACATTATCCCCCGGATAAGTAAACAAGAACGCTGCACCACCACCACCAGCACCTTTGTTATTTTCAAACAAACTATCGCGGATGATAATACTGCCATTATCGCCCCCGAAACTGGCAGAAACTCCATCGGTATATATTGCACCTCCCAAACCTTGGTTACCGGTTGGTGTGAATGCTCCAGCAGTGCTGTCATTATTGAGAAATGTCGAATTTTCTATTGTCAAAGCAGTGGAAGGAGTATTGATGGCACCACCGTTAATTCCTTTATTGTTAGTAAAATCGCTATTTTGAATTGTCAGAGTTGCAAAACCAAATGTAGAAATTGCACCACCACCTCTTTCATGTTGACCAGCAGTAGCATCGTTGTTGTCAAACTTACTGTTAATAATTGTCGTATTACTCTCATGTCCCGCCGAAATAGCACCGCCTCCTTCTCCAGAGGTTACGTTATTTTCAAATGTGCTGTTTTCTACAGTTAGGGTACTTTGAAAGCCAGTATTAATTCCGGCTCCGTTTCCTGCTGCCCCTGATTCAGTGGTTCTGCCATTGGCAATTGTCAGATTTCTGATGGTAACATTTTTTTGAACACCTGTCTCTAAAACTCGATGGGCATTATTGCCACTAATAGTTAAACTAGGATCATTGTTACCATCAGTAGTATTTCCACCATCAATAGTTAGGTCTTTATCTATTTCTAATTGACCAGAAGTTAGGGTAATAGTTTGATTAGCTAAACTGGGAGAAAATTCAATTGTATCTCCTGATTGAGCCGTGGCGATCGCCTCTCTTAAGGAACCAGTACCACTATCATTATTATTAGTTACTGTTAAAGTTGCAAATACACTGTTATAGTGTTCCATTACTTCTGGTTGTAATGGATTTTCTGCAATAATTTTTCCTGTCGTAAATCCTAAGTTCCAATTTCCTCCTAGAAGTTTACTACCTGTTAGGTCAACTGATGCTGCAATATTTACTCCTAATATTTGACTAAGTTTCTGTACAAATTCTCCACCGATATTAGCTGCTAAATTACAGCCATAAAGTAAAATATTAGCTGTTTTGCTTAGTGCAGTTTTCCACTGTTTTATTTGCTGTTTTGCAGATATTAAACTGTCTAGATTAAGAAAGGTATTACCTAATTGTAAGTTGCCAGGACTACCGTGAGAAAATATATGAATTGCTTCTATTTTATTTTGGGTAGTTATTTTTTTTTGTAGTGTCTCAGTAATTTTATTTATGCCATTTTCTGTAGAGTCCAGGATAATAACTTCTACATCATTTACTACTCCTGTAGCTAGAAATTGATAGTTATCTAGATGAGCATCTATGAAAACCAAAGATGTAGATTGAGGCTTAATTTTACGAGCGGGATATAACATTTTTGGCTCTCCTAATTATCTTGTATTTTTAGTTTTTTTGATAAATACAACCCCATAGCAATTAAATCCGCAAAATTTTGATATCTAAGCAAAAATACCATACCAAAGTATATTTTTGATTATTAGTCATTATGCTTATATCGATTGCAAATCAATATTTAAGCTTGGTAAAAACACGGTTAATTACTATTTACAGAAGATTCCAGATTAAGGTGGTACAACTGACGGGGTCAATATTTTTTTGTTTGTTCCCTATCCTACTCGCGATCGCCTCATCTTCCTATCACCCTATCACCCTATCACCCTATCACCCCCTTATGGTTTCACCCCATCAGTGCATTACCCTATTTCCTAACTCTCTAATTTACCGAAAAATTTTGGTTTAAAGCTTCTCATGAGCAAGGAGAAAAAAGCGGTCGGCAAGGGTCCTAGTCCCTAGGATGAGATGGATGGGTTACCGGCGCCATATCCAATCTCCCCTTGATATAGAATCCGGGTAATTAGTTATCGTATTACTGAGGAGTAATGAGTAATGAGTAATGAGTAATGAGTAAGAAGTAATGAGTAAGAAGTAATGAGTAAGAAGTAATGAGTAAGAAGTAATGAGTAAGAAGTAAGAAAGGAAATGAAAATGCATAAATTTTTAAATTCGTGCTTCTAGCAAACACATATTTTAGTTGAGGATTTTTGAATGCGATTACTGTATAACCGGATTTTATATGAGAAGAAAAAAATTTCCTTTTTAACCAATCCTATCTCTTTTAAGAAGAGGTAATTATTAATTATTAATTGTTAATTATTAATTATTGAAAGTGCTTTTGAATATGGTGAGGTGCAGTTCAATATTTGTTTCTATTTCCTTTTGGTAGAACACAAAAGGGACGTTCTATGGAACGTCCCTACAGGGTTTTGGTTGTGATGTGAAGTTATTACAGCGCTTTTCAGTTGAGTAGACCACTAAATTCATTGTCAGGAGTCAGGAGTCAGGAGTCAGGAGTTAGGAGTCAGGAGTTAGGGGTTAGGAGTCAGGAGTCAGGAGTCAGGAGTTAGGAGTCAGGAGTTAGGAGTCAGTATCATTGTGGTTTATTCATATGAAAACCGCTGTAATCAGCAAAAGTGCTTAAAAAGCATATAGCAGTCGAAGCAAAGGTTATAGCAAAAGGCATTTATGCTGACGGCATTTATGCTGAGGGCAGAAGAGAAGGCAGGTAGTCAGTAGAAGATCCGCTCATTACTTATTTCTACGGCTTTGTCAAGAATTTACAGCAATTTCGGAGGCGCGTGAGGTACAAAATTTGGTGGTGGTGCTGAGGAATGGTAGAGAGAGTGTGGGAGGTGTGGGAGGTGTGGGAGGTGTGGGAAGAAATTACAAAACTTATGTATCTTCGCCATTCCTCAGCAGGACTACCCAAAATTTTATTTGGTAATGCGTGGCAGTTCAACCTTCCAGGTTGTTACAGCCTAGAAGGCTGAACTGCAAATAGATTAAGTGTACCTCACCATCCTCATGCATTGCTGTAATACTCAAGTGCCTACACATCTAAATGGATAACCCTGTAGATGGGATTATTGTATGTGCAACTCAACGGATTTGATCTGAGCCGCTTATTGACTCTATTTTTTAGATATCTTATCATATGAAAAATCAGAAACTTATCGTGGTAATTTATGGCAATTCATGCTATTTCTACTGACTCCTGACTCCTTTGCCAAAAACCCCCCACTTTTGCTCATATTCCAAATAGCTTTTATAAGGGTAAATTGTTATATCTGACAGTAGAACAGAAAGATACAAGAGAAAAAATCACGTCGTAAGCATTCAGCTATTAGCTCTCAGTTTCAAGCACTCATGGCTATGAGTGAGTATTATCTTACCAATTTGCTCTCAGAAAAGTTTCCATTGAATCATCCATAGCTTCTCCCCATGGGGTATGATGAATAGGAGCAACAGTTCCAGTTACAGGGGAAGAAAACGATCGATTACGATAAGTCATTATATCTTCTTCTTTATAATCTTTCCAATCGTAAATATGTTGACGAATTAATTCAAAATCAATTTTAGGATAATCACTTGCATCATGTAGCTCTTTTACATATTCTGTTTGAAAATCAATCATCTGAATTAGAGTTTCTAAATTTTCCTCTTTTGTTACCCATTCATTAATATCATTGTCAATTTCACTATTACTGGGAATTTTAATTTTACCTAATATTACATCTCTAACATACCAAGCTTGGCAATCAAACATATTAAAAGTATAAATCTGATTTTGCATCCCTAAATACATTAGTTTATGATTATCTTGCCAAACTACTCCTTTATAAAGTTTAGGTGGATATAGCCTGTTATATGTTTTTAATCTTAAACTTTCTTCTAAAAAAGGAAAATGATGCAAATATCCAGTACATAAAATCAAAACATCTGCTTCTTGAGTATAACCATCCTTAAAAGTAGCTTTTTTTCCTTCTAATTTATCTAGATAATAAACTTCTTTTATTCCTTCTGGCCACTTAAAGTTCATGGGATTATTTCTATAACCAATAGTTACAGATTTTGCTCCATATTTATAACATTGTAAAGCAATATCTTCCGCTGAATAACTACTTCCTAAAACTATTATATCTTTACCCTTAAATTCTTCTGCGTTTCTAAAATCATGTGAATGCAAAATTCTTCCTGAAAAAGATTCCATACCTTCATATTCAGGAATATAAGGAACAGAAAAGTGACCTGTAGCAACTACTACGTAATCAAATAGTTCTTTTGCATATTTATTTTCTTTTTTGTTTAATGATGTAACTTCAAAAATACTTCCATTAAAATTAACATGTTTTACTAGAGTATTAAACCGAATATACTGTTTTAAATTACCATTTTTTGCTCTACCCAAAATATAATCATACAATACTTCACGGGGAGGAAATGAAGGTATTGGTTTTCCAAAGTGCCGATCAAAAGAATAATCAGCAAATTCTACACATTCTTTAGGTCCATTTGACCAAAGATGTCTATACATACTGTTATGAACTAGGTCTCCATATTGATCTGAACCAGTTCTCCAACTATAGTTCCAAAGACCTCCCCAATTTTCTTGTTTTTCAAAACAAACAATTTCAGGAATATTTTGACCTTTCAGTTCAGCTTGTTGAAAAGCACGTAACATTGATAAACCACAAGGTCCTGAACCAATAATTGCAACTTTAGCCATATTATCCTCGACTAATAATAATTAGGGGTGGCTGATTAAATATCAAAGTCTTTACATATAAAGCTTTTAGCCTTTTCAGGTACTAATAAAGTGCCTGCTTTTAGGTGGCTCAGGTTCCAAAACTTAGCATTTTGGGCTAGAGTATGGCAGAAAATCAAGGGGCGATTCTTCTGACTACTTTTTCTATAATTCCCATTCCTCCTGACTTCTGGATTCTGAATTCTTGCTCCTGCTTTTACCAAAAGACTTTTTCAGCAAACCCTAATTAGTTATACCAATTCTCAAAAGTAAAGTCAAAACTCAAAAGTCAAAACTCAAAAGTAAGAAAAAGCAGAAACCGGGTTGAGCGACTAAATTTCCTGATTTGAACAACAATAATTAGGGCAATAAACCCGGTTTCTTGTTTGCTCCCCTACTCCCCTACTCCCCTACTCCCCTTTATTTCTAACTATTGTCCAATAGTTAAACTAATTATCAATTCAGTAACACAGGTATCCTGTCTGTTTTTGTGCTTATATCATGTCCGGTTGAACAGTTATAAATAACTATGGAGTTCTCAGGAATCAACCCACCGCTAACCCCTCCCAGGAGGGGAAGAAAGAAGAAGGAGAAAGTTTTTTTATTACTAATTATCCGGACATGATATAGTCATCTATTATCAAGTAATAAATAAACTTTACTGGAAGACATATTTAATGGTAGCAGTTTCTAGCAATAACCGTAACGATGCAAAATTTATCCCCTCCTCCAATCAATTTACTGGAGTTGTTCAACTAATTGAAAAGACTACGGGATTCAATTTTTGCACAGGATCATTATTAGCTGGTGATGGCCTTCATATTCTAACGGCCGCCCATTGCTTGAATCATGAGGATGATTCGGCTAACTTAAATCCTAAACCCTAATGATTATGTAGTTTCCTTTGAATTGGACGATGACACCAGAGCAGAAAGAGATGTGGCAGAGATTTTTATTCATCCTGAGTGGACAGCCGATGAAGACTTGAATAACGATATTGCCATTATTAAACTCTTTAATAAAGCGCCTGATGTTGAAAGCTACGAAATATATCGTGATACTGATGAAGTTGAGCAAACTTTTACCCGTGTAGGTTATGGTTTACCTGGAACTGGTATAACTGGTGAGATTGAAGAGCCAGTGGAAGACCCCGCTGTTAAGCGTTTTGGACAAAATGTTTATGATGCATTAGGTGATATTTTTAGAGAGCTTCCCGAAAATAAGACAAACATTTTAGAAGGTACACAGCTTGCTTTTGACTTTGATAGTGGGGAACCAGAGAACGATGCTTTTGGTCAAGAATATGGGTTGGAACAATTGGGAGTAAACCGAGAAGTCAATTCTAGTCCGGGAGACTCAGGAGGTCCGGCATTTATTGATGGCAAAATAGCTGGCATCACATCCTATGGTGTTTCCCCGGAAACAGAAGGCATAGATGTGGATGATATCGACAGTAATTCCAGTTTCGGAGAATACAGTTTTGATACAAGGGTTTCAGCTTATACTAGCTTCGTTGACGACATTCTTGGCTATTCAGTACAAACCGGAACTACCGGGAATGATACTTTGAATGGTACTGCTGGCAATGATACTCTGAATGGAGTTGCTGGGAAAGACAAACTTTCTGGAGCTGCTGGTAGAGATGTATTAACAGGTGGTGGTGGCAATGATACCTTGTTAGGGGGAGGAGGTAACGATGACCTCATAGGAAACAACGGTAGCGATCGCCTTAACGGTAATGCTGGAAATGATAAACTCACCGGAGGTAATGGTAATGATAACCTTAACGGTGGTGGCGGTAACGATCGCCTTAAGGGTAATGCTGGCAACGATAAACTCACCGGAGGTAATGGTAATGATAACCTTAACGGTGGTGCTGGAAGAGATACACTCACCGGAGGTAATGGTAATGATAACCTTAACGGTGGTGCTGGAAGAGATACACTCACCGGAGGTAATGGTATTGATAACCTTAACGGTGGTGCTGGCAATGATATACTTTCCGGAGGTATCGGCAGTGATCGAATTGATGGAAATGCTGGAAACGATACACTGACTGGAGGTAGAGGTATTGACCGTTTTATTTTTAATACTAATAAGCGATTTCAGTCACAGGATATTGGTCGTGACGAAATTACAGATTTTTCCCCAAGACAGGGAGACATTATTATCCTAGGTCTGAGAACTTTCACTAGGATTGATATCGACTTTGAAAGTGAGTTAACCCCTACCGAGCAATTTCCCGAGCAATTTGCTACAGTTGCGAATAACCAACAAGCTGCAACCTCGGATGCGTTTATTGTGTACAACACTAACAATGGTGCTTTGTTCTATAATCCCAATGGTAGTAGAGGAGGTTTCGGCAGTGGTGGTCAGTTTGCAACTTTGACAAATACTCCATCTTTAGAAGCAGAAGATTTCTTCCTGACATATTGGTAGGGAGTCATTGCAGTTATCAGTTATATCATGTCCGGTAGCATCGGTATTGTATAGCAAAGGTAGGGAACAGGGAACAGGGAACAGGGAACAGGGAACAGGGAACAGGGAACAGGGAACAGGGAACAGGGAGGAGGGAACACTTAACTGGCAGGAATACTTAAGAGCTAGAAAAAAACTTAAATTTCCGGTAAAATTCACCCTTGAGTTTACACCAACGATACCAGCGGACATGATATTATCAGTTATCAGAAAAAATAATTGCTACTTTCTATGACTAAAAAAGCGATCGCTACTTTTTCCACTCATCTAACAACTATGGAGCAATAGTTTATATCAAATCCGTTAGCATCGATGTTATTAAATCTTAAAGATAAGAATCTATATTGTAGGGGCGAATGGCCATTCGCCCCTACCCATTGTATGACTGTTAACAGTTAACAGCTAACTGCTAACTGCAAAAGCTGATAACTGATAACTGAAAAACTCCCCACCCTTCCTACACTCTATTTTATCCAACTACAAAATTAACCAATTTTCCAGGAACTACAATCACCTTCTTAATTTCCTTACCTGCCAAATTACGCTGCGCTACATCGGACTCCCGTGCCAATTTTTCCAAAGTTTCCTTATCTGCTTTTGCTGGCACCTGAATAGTTCCCCTAGTCTTACCTTTGATCTGAATTACCAATGTAATCTCATCCACCACTAATGCTTCCGGATCAAATTTCGGCCAACCATGAGTATGCACCGAACCAACATTACCAGTAACTTGCCACAACTCCTCAGCAAGATGTGGTGCAAACGGTGCCAATAACAATAGCAAAGTTTCTAAACCTTCGGCATAAATAGCTGAATCTTTACAAGTAGCATCACTAAGAGCATTACTCAACTTCATCATTTCAGAAACAGCAGTATTAAACTGATAATCTCCATCTAAATCTTCGCTGACTTCCTTAATAGCAGTATGCACCGCACGTCGCACATCTTTCTCTGCTTTAGTTAATTCCCCTCGAAACCTACTTTCTATCCAACTCAAACCTTTCTGCAAATCATCCTTAGTTTCTTGTTGAGTTTCGGGATGACTCAACTTAGCTTCTATTGCCACCTTGACATCAGCAGCAACATAAACTTTCACCACATTTCTAAGTTTAAAAGCAGAAAGATTTTTGGTTATTTCAGTAATCAAATACCGAGACCAACCTAAATCTTTCAAGTCTGCTTGAGTAATACCATTGGTTTTTGCTTTCAATTCACTAAAACTATTATTTGCAGCAAATTCCGTTACTAAAGACCAGACTCGGTTCAGGAAACGAAACTGCCCTTGCACATCAGCATCATCCCACTCTAAATCTTTTTCGGGTGGTGCTTTAAACAAAATAAACATCCGCGCCGTATCCGCACCATATTTTGCCATTACCTCCAAAGGATCGACACCGTTATATTTAGATTTAGACATTTTCTCGAAAAAGACTTCCAATTTATCCCCAGTTTTCGGATCTTTCGGTTCTTCCGGATTAACATCTGCCAAAGGAATATATTTACCAGTTACCGGATTTTTGTAAGTAATACCTTGCACCATTCCCTGAGTTAACAAGCGCTCGAAAGGTTCATCAAAATTGCACAAACCTCTGTCGCGCAAAACCTTGGTAAAAAACCGGGAATACAACAAATGCAAAATCGCGTGTTCGATACCACCGACATATTGATCTACGGGCAACCAGTCATTTACTATTTCCGAGTCAAACACTTGCTCCTCATTTGTTGCATCCGGATAACGCAAATAATACCAAGACGAATCAATAAAAGTATCCATTGTATCAGTCTCGCGTTTTGCGGGAGTACCACAACTCGGGCAATCAACATTCACCCAATCATCCAATTTTGCCAACGGTGAAGGACCGCGACCAGAAAATTCCACATCTTCCGGCAACTTCACAGGCAAATCTTCATCTGGCACAGGTACAGCACCACATTTCGGACAGTGAATAATAGGTATTGGTGCGCCCCAGTAACGTTGTCTAGAAATTAACCAATCTCGCAAACGATATTGTATGCGGCCTTCTCCATAACCTTCGTCTTCAGCAAGTTCGATAATTGCTTTTTTGGCAGAGGTAGATTTTTGACCATTAAACGAACCGGAGTTAACCATCACCCCAACATCAGTATAAGCTTCTGTAAAGTTATAGTCACTATTATCGCAGTCATCGGGCATAATTACATTTGTGATGGGTAGATCGTATTGTTTGGCAAACTGGAAATCCCGGACGTCGTGAGCGGGTACTCCCATAACCGCACCTGTTCCATATTCATAGAGTACATAGTCGGCGATCCAAATGGGAACTTCCTTATTATTGAATGGGTTAATAGCTTTGCCACCAGTAGGAACGCCACGTTTTGGTTTATCTTCGGCGGTACGTTCTAATTCACTTTCGGCAGCGACTTCTTTGATAAAATTTTCGACAGTAGCTTGTTGTTCGGGGGTTGTGACTTTTGCTGTCAAAGGATGTTCGGGTGCTAAGACAACGTAACTGACGCCGTAAACAGTATCAGGTCTCGTGGTGAAGACTCCAATTTTTTCATCCATCCCCACGATGGGAAATTCTAGATAAGCTCCCACAGATTTTCCTATCCAGTTCGCCTGCATCAGTTTAACTCGTTCCGGCCAACCGGGCAATTTATCCAAGTCGTTGAGCAGTTGTTCGGCGTAGTCGGTAATTTTGAAGAACCACTGACGCAACAATTTACGTTCCACTTTTGCCCCGGAACGCCAGGAACGACCTTCACTATCTACCTGTTCGTTGGCCAATACGGTTTGGTCGATGGGGTCCCAGTTAACGGCGGATTCTTTTTGATAGGCCAAACCAGCTTGGAAAAATTGCAGGAATATCCATTGAGTCCAACGGTAGTATTCGGGGGTGCAGGTAGCGACCTCTTTTTCCCAGTCGATGGAAAAACCCAAACGTCTGAGTTGTTCTTTCATTTGGGCAATATTTTGCAGAGTCCATTTGGCGGGTGGGATGCCCCTGTCAATAGCTGCGTTTTCTGCGGGGAGTCCAAAGGCGTCCCAACCCATGGGGTGCAGGACACGATAACCTTGCATCCTTTTGAGTCGGGCAATAACGTCGGTAATGGTGTAGTTACGAACATGACCCATGTGTAAGTTACCGGATGGATAGGGGAACATGGATAGAGCGTAGAATTTAGGTTGGTTGTTGTTTGTGGGGGTTTGATATTGGTTTTGTTCAGCCCAGGTTTTTTGCCACTTTTGTTCAATGGATACAGGGTTATATTTGGAGTCCACTGTTTTTTTCTCCGTAATTGTGTTGAGTAATGTTGTTTGCTTGATTATTTTGACATATTTTCTTGACTTTAAGGATAATATTATTGGCAGCTTCAGCAGTTAGGAAAAGTTGTATTGATTAATTGATAATGGATAATTACCTCTGGTTAAAACTGTACTTAATTTAATTGATAATGGATAATTAGAGCATTAGAGAATTCTCTAAGAAAATTAGAGATTTAAACAACTGTTTCATTATCAATTATCCATTATCCATTACAAAATAGAGGCTTTAAACCTTTGGGGATTAATTATCAATTATCCATTGGTAAGTTTTTTAATGTTTTTTCCTATTTTAGACTTTTGGATCTGGATATATTGAATTATTTTCAGGTGTTTCAGGTCAAACAATGTTAATTTTATAATTTTTTCTGAAGGAGTTAAATATTATGACAGTTATAGTTAATATCTGGTTAGGAGAACTTCCTCAGTTTACTGTATGGAATGCTATTTACGGATTGAATGTTGGTCATGGTTCTATGTTAGTTATTAATGATGAAAATCCAGAAGATACAGTTTATATAAGTCATCGTCCTCAAACAACAGATTCTGAAAACTCTAAGGCAAAGTTTCACAACAAAGATACTTCAAAGCAGTATGCTCTAGGAGATAGTTTTACTCCAAAAGCAGAATGGATTTCTTTCAATGAAGATTGTGAACGTAGAGGTCGTAAGCCAGGTAATCAGATTTATATTTTAGGTTTAAACGAATCTCGAATCAGAAAAGTTTACCAAAAGTATTTAAACAATTACTTGCCAAAACCTGCAAGCCAATATCATCTTATAAAAAATAATTGTTGTGCGGTTGTGGTACTTTTTATTCGCATCGGATTATCATGTCTTTCCTATACCTTTTGTGATTTTTGTTCTGCTGAAACAAATCAACCAAATAGTAAACATAGTTCTAATATTTTTGACATCAAACCTTTTTCCCAACGAATCATGGTTAATCTTATTAATTTATCAAATGACAATAAATTTTGGTCTCCTTTATCCCTTGAACATTTTGTTACAAAAGTGAAAGAAATAACTAATAAAAAATGTCAAACAAAATTGTAGTTTATTAATTTACATATTTCATTGCAAAACTTAAAGCTAGTTTTATTTTAAAAATTCTCATTTTCACTATTGTTTTGGAAATTATCCAACTATTCAATATTTTCTACATGAGGTAAATATTATGACAGTTATAGTTAATATTTGGTTAGGTGAACTTCCTCAGTTTACTGTGTGGAATGCTATTTACGGATTAAATGTTGGTCATGGTTCTATGTTAGTTATTAATGATGAAAATCCAGAAGATACAATTTATATAAGTCATCGTCCTCACACAACAGATTCTGAAAAATCTAGGGCAAATTTTAACAACAAAGATACTTCAAAGCGGTATGCTCTAGGAGATAGTTTTACTCCAAAAGCAGAATGGATTTCTTTCAACGAAGATTGTGAGAAAAGAGGTCGTAAATCTGATAGCAAGATTAAAATTTTAGGCTTAAATGAAGATCGAATTAGGGAGTTTTATAAACAGTATTTAAACAATAGACATCTCCGATAATCAAAAATCAAATCAATTCTTATGGATAAATTATCAATTACTCCCCCCTGCTCCCTGTTCCCTGTTCCCTGTTCCCTGTTCCCTCTTTTTCGGAGATGTCTAATGATTTATCAGAATCTGAAAGTCAATATCATGTCAGAAAAAACAATTGTTGTGCTGTTGTGGTATATTTTATTCGCAAAGGATTAGGATGTACTCAAGAAAGCTGCAATTTTTGCTCAACTGAAACGAACCAACCTGACTACAAAAAACAGAAGTTTTTGGCTTTACTTCTACAATCGGTAGGTAAGCTAGCGAATTTTTTAGACTTTTCTGCTTATGTCTTTTTTCTTATAGTTTTCCTTTTGAAAGAAAGTAATCTTGAAAATCATATTATAAGACTTTCTCGAAATAAATTTTGGTCTCCAAAAACCCTTGAACATTTTGCTACAAATGTGAAAATAGAAACAGAGCAAAATCCTTCAAATTTATGCTTGTATTTTGCTAGGGTAAAATAGTATTTTTGCAAAATATTCTTTACAAGAGGTAAATGTTATGACAGTAATAGTTAATATTTGGCGAGGTAAACTTCCTCAGTTTACTGTGTGGAATGCTATTTATGGTAAAGATGTTGGTCATGCTTCGATGTTAGTTATTAACGATGAAAATCCAGAAGATACAATTTATATAAGTCATCGTCCTCAAACAACAGATTCTGGAAACTCTAAGGCAAAGTTTAACAACAAAGATACTTCAAAGCAGTATGCTCTAGGAGATAGTTTTACTCCAAAAGCAGAATGGATTTCTTTCAAGGAAGATTGTGATAAAAGAGGACGTAAACCTGATAGACAGATTAAAATTTTAGGCTTAAATGAAGATCGAATTAGGGAGTTTTATAAACGGTATTTCAACAATGATTTGCCAGAATATGAAAGTCAATATCATGTCAGAAAAAACAATTGTTGTGCTGTTGTGGCATATTTTATTCGGAAGGGATTAAAGTGTCCAGAGCAGGAGTGTTGCTATTTTTGTTCTGCTGAAGAGAATAAAGCGCCGCGTGCAGGCCTTGCTGTACGTGATGATCGCACTGCTGGTCGCAGTGATGATCAAGGTCATGGGCGTGTTGCTGATCGCGGCGATGCTGGTGATCCCGACCAGCAGCGCGCGCCTGTTCAGCCAGGGNAAGTCCTTTGATAATACTGTTGACCTTTGAATTCCTCAGACTCTAATTAGGGTTTTCTTATTAATTCTAAAAGCATTGCCCAATAAAGACTTTAGCATTTTTGCTCTCAAAAAAAGTGCAAATTTTTAGGTTGCTCAAGTTCAAAAAGTGGTAGTCCTGTAGATGTAGTGATTTATTGTAGAGAAAGGGAACAGGGAACAGGGAACAGGGAACAGGGAACAGGGAACAGGGAACAGGGAACAGGGAACAGGGAACAGGGAACAGGGAACAGTAAAGTACCTTCAATTCTTAGTTTCAAAGAAATCATATTTCCTTGAAAATTTGACTTTTTTTAGAATATCACTACTGGTACACCACTACCCAAAAAGTTAGCATTTTCAGCAAACAAGGGTGGAAAAATCAAGGGGCAATTCTTTCTGCCACCTCCCGTATAGTTCCCATTTATCCTGACTCCTGACTCCTGACTCCTCCCTCGTTATTACCTATTATAAATTTGAGTAATTTTGAGTAAGCGATCGCTCAATTCTTGACTCAAAAGTTCTGAAGTAGTATAGCGCCATCGCCACTGTCCGGGATTAATACTAGGGTCATTCATTCTAGCGCGGTTATCCAAAGAAAGAATATCTTGCAGAGGGAATATTGCCATATCAGCAACGGAAGCAGACGCCAAACGTATGAGAGACCAATTGATTTCTTGGATATCGCTGTCAGAGGTATAACCTAGATATTGAGCAACGTGCTGTTTTTCCTCCTCGGTAGCTCTAAACCACCAACCTAGAGTAGTATCATTATCGTGGGTACCCGTGTAAACTATACAGTTTTGGATGTAACAGTGAGGTAAATAAGCATTATTTGTGTCTTCACCAAAAGCAAATAATAATATTCGCATTCCCGGAAATTCAAAGCGATCGCGCATTTCTTCGACTTCAGCAGTAATAATTCCTAAATCTTCTGCCAAGATAGGTAGACTTCCCAGAGTTTCCCGTAATCTTTCAAAAAATTTATAACCAGGCGCTTTTATCCATTCCCCATTAATAGCATTCTCTTCCCCTGCTGGCACTCGCCAGAAAGCTTCAAAACCCCGAAAATGGTCAATGCGCACAATGTCTACATATTCTAAGGTTGCCTTAAATCTATCGATCCACCAAGCAAACTTTGTATTTATCAAGTTTTCCCAATTATAGACAGGATTTCCCCATAACTGCCCAGTCGCGCTAAAATAGTCTGGTGGTACTCCTGCTTTCCATGCAGTTTCTAAGGTGTCTGGGTTAAGTTCAAAATTTTCTGGGTGACTCCAAACTTCTGCACTATGATGGCAGACATAAATGGAAACATCACCAATTATTTTGATATTTTTCTCTTTGCAGTATTGGCGCAGTTTTTTCCATTGTTCAAAAAACTGAAATTGCAAAAACTTATGATATTGAACACTATCATGCAAAATTTCAGATGCTATTTTTAAAGCATTGGGTTCTCGACGAGCTAAACCTGTTTCCCATTGATTCCATGTTTTATCTGGGTTAGCTTCATGCAATGCCATAAATAAAGCATAGTCATCTAACCAGTAAGATTGTTGTTGACAAAAAGTTTCGTATTCTGAAGGAATAGCTTGTTTGAAGCGATCGTAAGCTTGTTGAAAATATTTAGTTTTGTGAGGAATGACTTGTGCAAAATTTACTCTACCATAACCAGGTTCACCTTCTGAGACCAGAGGTATAAGTTCATCAGGATTTAATAATCCTTTTTCTGCCAATATATCTAGACTAATTAATAGAGGATTTCCTGCAAAGGCGCTAAAGTTCATTGTGTAGGGCGAATGTTCATAACCTGTGGGACCTAGGGGTAATATTTGCCAGATTTTTTGCCCACTTCTTACTAGAAAATCAATAAACTCATAAGCTGATTTACCTAAATCCCCGATACCGAATCTACTAGGTAAACTGGTGGGGTGGAGTATGATTCCACTTGCCCGTTCAAAAGTCATAGTATTTTTTATCTGTGAATAATGATTAAATTTTAGCAGATAAGTAGGGTTTGCTGAAAAAGTTTTATGGGTGAGGGTAGGAGTCAGGAGACTCGAGACTCGAGACTGGAGAAGTAAGGAATTTAGAGGAGACAGAAGGAAGGATTTAATTCGTGATTTTTCTGCCAATAGTCAACCCTTTTATCCTAACATGCATGAGCTTTAAAAAGCAAAAACTTGTACTTTTTCAAGACCTAAAACGGCTAAAACCATGATTAAAGTCAATGCTTTAAGATTTAATCAGCAAACCCTAAGTAGATATACGAAAAAATCAAAGTATAGCGCTAGGCAATAGGGAATAGGGAATAGCGGTCGTTAGCGGAGTTTCCCGTAGGGAGGGATGGCGTTTAGCGTTAATGAAGTTTTGCGGAACGCTAAACGCCATATCCAATCGACCAAGAGAGGGAATAGTAAACTGTCAAAGGGTTTTTCGTATAGGGAAATGCTCCGCAAACAGGATTTATAAATGTCCGCGTCCAATATTCGACTGCTATATGTAACGAAAAGTAAAAATCTCAAAAATCTCTTCCCTCCTGCTTTCTGCTTTATTTATGAGTTTGGGTAAGTTTCATAAAATTAAGACCTCTCCCCAAATTCCTCTCCTGATCCTTTGAGAGGGGAGAAACCCCCTGACCCTTTCATATAGAATTTGGTTATCATAGTATGTGCTTATAATTTTCTACTTTAAATAGACAATAGATATCTCCAAAAAAAAGGTCGGAGGGACGTTGCATATAACATCTCTACGGAGCAGGTTGGAAGGGGAAACTATGTATCTAGTACGATAATTGATTGATTTTTTATCATTAGACACAGGCGTGAAAATTCAAACAGGAAATCAATTCTTATCCATAAATTATCAATTACTTCCCCTCCTGGGAGGGGTTAGGGGTGGGTTAAGTGTTCCCTGTTCCCTCTTTTATTCAATCTCCCCACTTCTCCTAACTATATAATGTAAGTATTCAACCGGATTTAATATTAAAGGGGACAAAGGAAGAGGATTAGAGTGTTAAGTTTTTTAACAAAAATTTTAGTCTAGATCTGCTAGTAGGGTGTTTTAGTAATTAATAATTAATAATTAACAATTAATAATTACGTCTTCTTATAAAAAAGAGGATTGGGTTAAAAGGAATTTTTTTCTTTTTCAAGGGGAGATTGGATCTGAGGTTTCACTGCGAAACGACCGCTTTTTCTCCATGAATGGAGAGACTTTATACCTTAATTTTTCGGTAAGAAAAAATTTAGTATGTTACAGACTATAAATTTAGAGATAAGAATTAAAGAGTAAGAGGTTGCAATAACCAAAACAATCATTTATACAAACCCTTTTTTTCTCTAAGAATAGTTAGTAAAACAATAACTAATTTGTTTTACTATAGTATAATGTAGTAACTATTTGACCTGAGAAATTTTTGTTATGTACTCAGAATTAATCTAAATAGAATAGATTACCTCTAATTAAATTCACCTATGCAGAAAATTCTTAATTATCAACTCCTGGAACAAATATATGCTAGCGATCGCACCGTTGTTTATCGCGCCTATGAAACATCATCTCCAAAACCAGTTATTCTCAAGTTACCAAACCATCCCTATCCTAATTTCAAGCATTTAACTCAATATCGCAACGCTTATACTCTAGTGAAAAACTTGAACTTTCCTGGAGTCGTAAAAATGCGAGCACTGGAAAAATTTGAGCAACGTTTAATGTTAGTAATGGAAGATTTTGGTGGTATTTCTCTTTGCCAATATCTAAAGAACCAAAATACCTCTGATTTAAACATTATTTCTCTAGACATCAGTCAATTTTTTCACATTGCTCTACAAATAATTAACCCTCTAGAAGAATTACATAATCATCAAATAATTCATAAAGACATTAAACCCCAAAATATTGTCATTAATCCCCAGGCAAAACAAATCCAAATTATAGATTTTAGTAGCACAACTAAACTACCTAAAGAAACTCTAGAAATCCGAAATCCTAATACTTTGGAAGGGACTCTGGCTTACATATCACCAGAACAAACAGGAAGAATGAATAGAGGTATTGATTATCGGAGTGATTTATACTCATTAGGAGTCACATTTTATCAACTATTAACAGGGCAACTTCCTTTTACTTCAGAAGACCCAATGGAGTTAGTTCATTGTCATATTGCTCGAAGTCCTCAACCCATAATTGACATTAATCCAAACATACCAGAAACTGTTAGTTCCATAGTCTTCAAATTGATGGCAAAAATGCCAGAACAGCGCTATCAAACAGTAGCAGGATTACGGTATGACCTAGAAAAATGTCAGTACGAATTGGAGAATAATCGGCAAATAAAACTATTTAATTTAGGCACAAAAGACCGTAGTAACAATTTAATTGTCTCGGAAAAACTCTATGGAAGAGAGCAAGAAGTAGAGAAATTACTCACAGCGTTTGACCGAATTTCTGACCGAGAAAAATCTCAAAGTGAATTGATGTTGGTGGCAGGATTTTCTGGTATTGGTAAATCAGCATTAGTGAATGAAGTTCATAAACCAATAGTTGAAAAAAGAGGTTATTTTATTGCCGGAAAATTCGATCAATTTCAACGAAATCTTCCTTTTTCAGCTTGGTTGAATGCTTTTGCGGAATTGATCGAACAAATCCTTAGTGAACCTGAAGAAAAGTTACAAAAATTCGCCAGAAAATTACAGGAAATATTAGGAGAAGAAGTACAAGTCATCATTGATGTTATACCAGAACTAGAATTATTAATAGGTAAACAACCTCCTGCCACAGAATTATCTCCCAGTGCAGCGGAAAATCGCTTCAATTTATTATTCTTAGAATTTATATCTGTATTTGCTCAATCAGATCATCCATTAGTTATATTTTTAGATGATTTACAATGGGCAGATTTAGCATCACTAAAGTTAATAAAATTAGTGATGGAAAAAACAGAAATTAACTATTTATTATTGATGGGAGCTTACAGAGATAATGAAGTAAATCCCGGGCATCCTTTCATATTAACTCTAGAAGAAATCAAAACAACTGGAGCAATTGTTAATCAAATAATTCTGTCACCTTTAAGTAAGTCAGCACTGAATAATTTAGTTGCTGAGACTATCCATTATTCTTTAGAGGAATCATTGCCACTTACAGAACAAGTTTATCTAAAAACAGGAGGAAATCCATTTTTTGCAACTCAATTTATCAAATATTTGCACAAAGAAGGATTAATTTATAATAATTATCACCAGTGTAAATGGGTATTCAATTTAGCAAAAATTAAAATATTGGCAGCCACAGGAGATGTGGTGGAATTGATGGCAACCCAAATCAAAAAACTCCCCGAATCAACTCAAGAATTATTGAAGTTAGCAGCTTGTATTAGTAACCAGTTTGACTTAAAAACTTTATCGATAGTATGTGAGAAGTCTATGGGTGAAACGGCATTATCTTTGTGGAAAGCTTTGTCAGAAGAATTGATTTTACCAATAGATGAAAGCTACAAATTTTATCAAGGAGAAAAAGATGATAATTGGGTAGAGACTCCAGATTTACAAACACCAATATATAATTTTCTCCACGACCGAGTTCAACAGGCAGCTTATAGTTTAATTCCCCAAAAAAATAAGCAAAAAACTCATCTAAAAATCGGTAGATTATTGTTGAAAAATACACCAGAAGAAAAACTAGAAGAAAAAATATTTGCGATTGTCAACCAACTTAATTATGGTGTGGAATTAATTACAGAAATCAAGGCGCGGGAAAAGTTAGCAAGTTTAAATTTAAAGGCAGGAATAAAAGCAAAAATATCTACAGCTTATGAAGCAGCGATCGCTTATTGTCAGACAGGGATAAGTCTACTAGCAGAAAACAGTTGGGAAACGCAATATGAACTGACATTACAACTCCATGAAGAAAAGGCAGAAGCTGCCTACTTGAATGGTGAGTTTGAAGAAATGGATAAGTTAATCAATATAGTCTTAGAAAAAGCTGCTCGACTTTTGGATAAAATCAAAGTTTATGATATCCAAATACAAGCTTGTATTGCTCAGAGTAAGCTACCAGAAGCTTTAAATATTGCTTTATCTGTTTTATCCTTATTTGGCATTAATTTTCCAGCAAATCCCAGTCAATCAGATAATCAAGAGGTTTTACAAAAAACTAAATCTAAATTGAGGAAAAAAAAGATATCTGAACTGATAAATTTGCCATTGTTGCAAGACAAAAAAAAATTAGCATTGATGCAGATTTTATCATCACTTTTTACCATTTCATTTATTGGTAAACCCGAGTTGTTAATACTGGCTTGCTGTGCACCAATAAATCTCTCTTTAAGCTCAGGAATTTGTTCATTATTTGCATATTCTTGCGTCAATTATGGTTTTCTTTTATGTATCGTAGAACAAGATATAGAAACTGGATATGAGTTTGGCAAACTTGCCTGCGAAATACTAGAAAAATTTAACAGTAAAGAGCTAAAAGCTAAAGTATTACAAATATTTTGCTTTGGGGTTAAACATTGGAAAAGACCTATTCACGAAATTGTGCCTCAATTCTTAGAAATTTATAAAATAGGTTTAGAAACAGGAGATTTAGAATACACGGGTTATGCAAGTATTCAATATTGTGGTTATGGTTACTTATCAGGTATACCCCTAGATAAATTAGAGCCAGAAATAACTAATCATAGTAATTCTCTAAGACAAATTAAACAAGGCGGGAATTACTATTACAATCAAATTTGTCATCAAGCTGTGCTTAATTTAATAAGACATACAGAAAACCCTGAATTATTATTAGGTACTGCTTTTGATGAGCAAAAAATTATTCCTTTTTATGAAAGTACCAATGATGGATATGGCTTATTTCTAATTTATTTTCATAAGTTAATTCTGTCTTATTTATTGGGAAATTTTCAGCAATCAAAAAATTATGCCGTGCTGGCAGGAAAGTATGCTAATGGTGTTGCTGGATTATTTTATTTTCCAGCATACTACTTTTATAGCTCCCTAAGTCAATTAGCTTTGTACCCTACTGCAGCAGTTGCAGAACAAGAAAAAATACTAGAGCAAGTGAGTGCCAACATAGAAAAAATGAAATTCTGGGCACAACACGCACCCGCAAACCACTCCCATAAATATTATTTGATGAAAGCAGAATATCATCAAATTCAAAATGAAAAACTTGAAGCGATCGAAGCTTATGAACAAGCGATCGCCTTCGCCACAAAACACAAATTTATCCAAGACACTGCCATAGCAAATGAACTAGCAGCTAAATTCTATCTACAGTGGGGTAAAACCAAAATTGCCCAAACCTATATGTTAGAAGCTTACTTTGGATATACTAACTGGGGAGCAGTAGTCAAAGTTAAAGACTTAGAAAAATTCTATTCAGAACTACTCGCCCCAGTGTTGCTGAGTTCTTCTGAAAACAACGACGTGTTAAACAAGGGTATTAACTCCACTAAAACTACTACCACAAACAGGGAAAATATCCTCGATCTACAAACTCTACTTAAAGTTTCTCAAACTCTGTCTGGAGAAGTAAAGTTAGAAAATTTGCTCTTAACATTAATTAAGTTGATGATGGAAAATGCGGGGGCACAAAAATGCGCTCTGATCTTAGTCAAAGATCAAGAGTTAATCCTTGAAGCAATGACTCATGTTGTAGATACAGCGCTTCCTATGGGTAATAAGCAATGTCTCCAAAATTTTGAGCGAACTGTCATACCTGTTTCAGCAAGTCAAGATTTACCACAGACATTAATTAACTATGTGTGGCGCACTCAAAAATTCCAAGTATTAGACGATGCTACTACACAAACAACATGGGTAAATGATCCGTATTTGAAACGAAAGCAACCTCGATCTATATTATGTACTCCTATTATCAAGCAGAGTAAACTTATAGGTATTATCTACTTAGAAAATAATTTAACAACAGGTGCATTCACTCCGGAAAGATTACATTTATTACAAATGATTACCACCCAAGCAGCAATTTCTCTGGAAAATGCTTTGCTTTACGATACTTTAGAACAAAAAGTCGAGGAACGTACCCGACAATTAAACGAAAAAAATCAAACCTTAGCTCACACCCTCAAAGAATTAAAACGGACTCAAACTCAACTAATTCAAACCGAAAAAATGTCATCTTTGGGGCAGTTAGTAGCAGGTGTAGCTCACGAAATAAATAACCCAGTCAACTTTATTTATGGCAATATTGATTATACGCAGGAATATACTCATAATTTATTAGATATCATTGAAGTTTATCAGAAAAACTATCCCGAACCTGTGGATAAAGTAACAGATATTATTGAAGATGTGGAGTTAGATTTTTTAATAGAAGATTTGCCAAATATACTAAATTCAATGAAAGCAGGAGCTGATCGAATTAGAAAAATTGTTAAAGCTCTAGAGGATTTTTCCCGTCTTAATCACTCACAAGTTAAGAATGTAGATGTACATGAAGGAATTAATTCTACTTTAATGATTCTAGAAAGTACCTTGAAAGGGAAACCCCATGAATTAGAAATTCAAGTTGTGAAAAATTATGCTCAATTACCCAAAGTCAAATGTTCTCCTGGAGAACTAAATCAGGTATTTATGAATATTATTACTAATGCTATTGATGTACTACAACCAATGAGAAACAAAAACAGCTATTTCTCTCCTCAAATTACTATTACTACAGAAATACAAGCAGCAAAATTTCTGATAATTCGGATTGCTGATAATGGTACGGGTATGACTGAGACAGTCAAAAAGCAAGTATTCGATCCTTTTTACACGACAAAACCAGTAGGTAAAGGTACAGGTTTAGGTTTAGCAATTAGTTATCAAGTTATTGTAGAGCGTCATGGGGGGCAACTAGAATGTTTTTCTTCTCCCGGAGCAGGTTCAGAATTTGTCATTTCAATTCCTCTCCTTTTTTGAGTAGGGAAGTGTGGGAAGTGTGGGGAGTGTGGGAAGTGTGGGAAGTGTGGGAAGTGTGGGAAGTGTGGGAAGCGTGGGGAGTGTGGGGGGTGTGGGAAGTGTGGGGGGTGTCGGAAGTGTNTTACTCCTTACTCCTTACTCCTTACTCCTTACTCCTTACTCCTTACTCCTTACTCCTTACTCCTTACTCCTTACTCCTTACTCCTTACTCCTTACTCCTTACTCCTTACTCCTTACTCCTTACTCCTAAATAATTAAGATTAATATCATACACTAATTCACCAAGGCTGAATTTTCCATTATTTGTTTGAGTTCTAACTTAACTTGTTCATATTCCACATACATTTTATCTAGTAGCTGTAATGCTCCTTCAGTCATTTTTGCTCGACCTAATGTTTCCAATTCTCGGCAAATTTCAGCTAAATTGTATGCTCCTATAGTACCAGCACTTCCATTTAAGGTATGAGCTTGTAATGTCATTTTTACTACATCTTTTTGCTCGATGGCAGTGGCAATAGTTGCTAATTGTTTAGAGCTTTCTTCTAAAAAAATATGGGCTATATTCTCAAAAAAAGCATCTGCATTTTCCCCAAAGAGTTCTCGTAATCTGTTTACAGCATCTTGATCAATTGCAGGTTTAGCAGATTGTAAATTAGTTTTGCTAGAAATTTTGCTGTCGAAGTCTTGATGCTTAACTTGATCAGACAGTTGCTCAGAATTTCCATTTGAATCTAAGATTTTGGGAGACTTAGCTAATTTTTCATCCAACTCTTGAGATGATATTGCCTCTACTTCTACAAAAGTTTGAACTGGTGATGCTTGCTCTATTGGCTCACACTTCAGTAATGCTTGAATTAACTCTTCAACTCGAATTGGCTTACTAATGTAGTCATCCATTCCAGCCTCTAAGCACATTTCACGATCGCCTTGCATGGCATTGGCTGTCATGGCAATAATACGAGGCCGTTTACTAGCATCCCCTTCCACAACAATCCGTTTTGTGGCTGTTAAACCATCCATTTCGGGCATCTGGACATCCATGAAAATTACATCATAAGGTTGACGGTATATAGCATCAATGACTTCTAGGCCGTTGCTTACTACGTCAGCACGATATCCCATCTTTCCTAGCAATTGTACTGCTAACTGTTGATTCACTATATTATCCTCTGCCAAGAGTATTCTCAAAGGCAAACGAGCAGCCATTTCTGGATCGAGTTCTAACTTCTGAGGAGGACGAGCTCGCTTAACTTTAATTGGCTGTCCGCCCAAAACTTTCAGCAAAGTATTATAAAGTTGAGATTGCTTAATGGGTTTACTCAGGAAAGCAGCAAATTCAGTTTCAACTTCGGTTAAATTATCTTCCAGGTATACAATCGAAGTTAACATGATTAAAGGCAAGTCTTTATACCGAGCATATGTATGAATTTCTTGTGCTAGAGTTCTACCATCCATTTCCGGCATTTGCATATCCAGAATAGCTAGATCGAATTGTTTTTTACCTTCTAGTCTCTGAAGTGCTTCCTCCCCTGAAGCAGCTATCTCAGGCTCTACTCCCCAAGATTCCATTTGCAATTTAAGAATTTCACGATTGGTAGCATTGTCGTCAACAGCCAGAACTTTCTTATCCTTGAGTAGAGATTCTGTACCGAACAAACGTTTATTAATATCCGACTCAACGACTTCAGCTTTGATGGTGAAGTAGAAGGTTGAACCTTCTCCCACCTGACTTTCAACCCACATCTTGCCGCCCATCACTTCACTCAGACGCTTCGAGATAGCTAACCCTAAACCAGTACCACCATATTGACGAGAGGTAGAAGAATCTACTTGAGTAAATGACTTGAATAATCGATCCCTCTTATCTTCAGGAATTCCGATTCCTGTATCTTTGACAGCAAAGCAAATTTCCGTATAAGTATCATCAAGAGACTTGGAAGTGATTGAGACTACTACTTCCCCTTCATGGGTAAACTTAATAGCATTTCCCAACAAATTAACTAAAATTTGTCGTAATCTCGTCACATCCCCAAGCACAGTATAAGGGGTTTGCCCATCAATCGTATAAGCCAATTCTAAGTTTTTGTCTGCTGCTTTCGGAGCCAATAGATCCAAAGCATCCTCTATACAAATATGAATTTCAAATGGCTGCTTCTCTAACTCTAGGTTCCCAGATTCAACTTTGGAAAAATCTAGAATATCGTTGATAATAGTTAGCAGTGAGTTCCCACAATTGCGAATAGTTTCGACAAAATTGTGCTGCTTTTCATCTAGATGGGTATCTAATAGCAATCCCGTCATCCCAATTACCCCATTCATTGGCGTCCGAATTTCATGGCTCATTGTGGCTAAGAATTCCCCTTTTGCTCTCATTGCCCAAAGAGCTCGATCGCGGGTTTGTTTTAATTCTTCTGCTACTTCCTGACGTTGTATTTCTCCACTAATCCACTGAGCCATTAGTTTCAACAGTTCCTGATTTACCTCTGTAAAGGGTGTCAACCGAGGACTGAGACTAGAGAAACTGAGAGTTCCATATACTTTGCCATGACAAATTACCCGGATTCCAATGTATGACTTTAATCCAAATGTGGTATGACAGGGATGATTATTCCACTCAGGGGTGTTAGCAGATTCAATACAAACTACTCCTTTGCCTTGCATGGTTTCTTGGCAGTAGACTTGTTTGAGTTCAAAAACTGCCCCTTTAATCGTAGCTTTACTTGGCAGTTGGGCTTCAACAACCTGATAGCGATCGCCTTGTATCTGGGAGAGAATCCCAATTTCCATATTAAAATGTTTACGCCCCATGGCGAGCAATCGTTGTAACCGTTGCTCAAAGCTGCTATGTTGAGCTGTAGTAATTTTGTATAGAGCTTGGATAGCTTCTTTGCTCTTCTGAAGTTCTTGAACTCTTTGAGCCATTTGAATCGCGATCGTCAAATGTCCTGCAATTTGCTCGACGAGTTCTAAGTCATTATCTTGCCAATATCGAGGGGCACGACACTGATGAACTATTAATAAACCCCACAGTTGTGTTGGGATGGCTGCAACTTTAACATTATGATGTTTGAAATTAGCATTTTGAGCTTGAGCGCAAAAAATTGGCATAACTAAATTAGCTTTTACTTCAAACTCCTCTAGCAGTTGGCGATGACATTCTGTTAAATTTGCTGTTTGAATATCATTGACACTCCAATGATCACCCTTTTGATAACGAGTTACTTCACAACTTTGGAAACAGGTATCCTGAATTTTTTGATGTAAACTTGGTGTCCATTCTTCTCCTACAGATTCAGCTACAACTTTACCACTTTTGTTAGCAGAAAATTGATAAACAATGACGCGATCGCTATCCAACAAGGAGCGAACTTCTGTCACTGTTGTTTCTAAAATTTTTGGTAAATTTAAGGAAGACCAAATTTGATTAGTAATCTTTGCCAATAGTTGCTCTCGCTTAACTTGCATATTTAGTTTGCGAGATTTTTCTCGTTGTTGTTCTAACTCATACTCTTTGACTTGTTGAATTTCTTGTTTACTTTTCTGAATTTCTTGCACTTGTTGCGCCATTTGAATCGCGACTGTAAAATGTTCTGCAATTCTATCAATTAGTTCTAGATCAGTCTCTCGCCAGCGTCGGGGAGCGTGGCACTGATGAACAATTAATAAACCCCAAAGTTGACCAGAATTAGCTGAAACTCTATCGTTTTCAAGCTTTGAGTTAATATATTGACTTTGAGTACAAATAATTGGCACAACTAGATTAGCTTTAACTTCAAACCGCTCTAGCAGTTGACGATGACATTCTGTTAAATTTGCTGTTTGAATATCATTGACACTCCAACGATGACCATTTTGATAACGAGTTACTCCACTACTTCGTAAACAGGTATCTTGAATCTCTTGATATAAAGTAGATATCCATTCTTTACCCACAGATTCTGCTACAACTATACCGCTATTGTCAGTAGAAAATTTATAGACAATAACGCGATCTGCATCCAACAGGGAGCGAACTTCTGTCACTGTTGTTTCTAGAATTGTTGGTAAATCTAAGGAGGACCGAATCTGATTAATAATCTTTGCCAGAAGTTGTTCGCGTTTAACTTGTATATTTAGTTCGTGAGATTTTTCTCGCTGTTGTTCTAACTCATAGTCTTTGACTTGTTGAATTTCTTGTTGACTTTCCTGAATTTCTTGCACTTGTTGCGCCATTTGAATCGCGACTGTAAAATGTTCAGCAATTCTGTCTATTAGTTCTAAGTCAGTCTCTTGCCAACGTCGGGGAGCGTGACACTGATGAACAATTAATAAACCCCAAAGTTGACCAGAATTAGCTGAAACTGCATCGTTTTCAAGTTTTGAGTTAATGTATTGACTTTGAGTGCAAATAATTGGCACAACTAGATTAGCTTTAACTTCAAACCGCTCTAGCAGTTGGCGATGACATTCTGTTAAATTCGCTGTTTGAATATCGTTGACACTCCAACGATGCCCATTTTGATAACGAGTTACTTCACCATTTTGGAAACAGGTATCTTGAATTTCTTGATATAAAGTAGATATCCATTCTTTACCCACAGATTCAGCTACAATTGTACCACTCTTATCAGCAGAAAATTTATATACAATGACGCGATCAGCATCTAACAAAGAGCGAACTTCTCTCACTGTTGTTTCTAGAATTGTTTGTAAATCTAAGGAAGAACGAATCTGATTAATAATCTTTGCCAGAAGTTGTTCGCGTTTAAACTCAATGTTAAGTTGACGAGTTCTTTCTTGCTGTTGTTCTAGTTCTCCATCTTGAATTCGTTTAATTGTATTAATAAATTTGTAAGCAGTTACTAATACCAGAGAAATCGCGAACGCTGCAATCAAAATAGTAATTAGTAAGGATTTATTCTGTATGAAAATAGAAAGATATGGCAAAGTCATTTCAGTTATCAGTTATCAGTTATCAGTTATCAGTTATCAGTTATCAGTTATCAGTTATCAGTTATCAGTACCTCTGCCTAAAGTCAGAGGCTTGAAATATTGAATCGAATATTTTTTTCATCCCCTTGAAAGGGAAGGCTTGAGACCTTATTTTTTGCTCAATGATAAAGTTTCCATGGTATTAATGTACATTAAACTAAGTACATAAAAAATTTACAAAAGTTAATAAGAAAAGAGTTTCAAAGAAGTTTGAATCAACAT
>NZ_JAAHHT010000229.1:791-15575 GCF_010672085.1 Okeania sp. SIO3I5 | reverse complement strand
TCTCCGAGACTTCCGAGACCTCCGACACTTCCGACACCTCCGACACTCCCCACACTCCCCACCCTCCCCACACCTCCGACACTCCCCACAGCTCCGAGACCTCCGAGACTTCCGACACTCCCCACACCTCCGAGACCTCCGACACTTCCGACACTCCCCACAGCTCCGAGACCTCCGAGACCTCCGAGACTTCCGACACTTCCGACACTTCCGAGACTTCCGACACTCCCCGCACCTCCGAGACCTCCGAGACTTCCGACACTCCCCACACCTCCGAGACCTCCGAGACTCCCCACACTCCCCACACCTCCGAGACTCCCCACACCTCCGAGACCTCCACCTCCGAGACTTCCCACACCTCCGAGACTCCCCACACCTCCGACACTCCCCACAACTCCGACACTCCCCACAACTCCGAGACCTCCGAGACCTCCGAGACTCCCCACAACTCCGAGACCTCCGAGACCTCCGAGACTCCCCACAACTCCGACACTCCCCACAACTCCGAGACCTCCGATACTCCCCACAACTCCGAGACCTCCGAGACCTCCGACACTTCCCACAACTCCGAGACCTCCGAGACCTCCAAGACCTCCGACACTTCCCACAACTCCGAGACCTCCGAGACCTCCAAGACCTCCGACACTTCCCACAACTCCGAGACCTCCGAGACCTCCGACACTCCCCACACCTCCGACACTTCCCACAACTCCGAGACTCCCCACACCTCCGACATTCCCCACACCTCTTCTGTGGTTGTGTAGCGATCGCGAAGTCAGAATTCAGAGTTTAGAATTCAGCAGTTAAACTTACAGCACACAATAGATTTGAGAGTCGCAAGAGTGTCCTAACTATCGAGGTGACTGCTATATAATAATTATTCTGTTCTTGTGTAGCGATCGCTCTATTCAGATTAAGATCAGGCAGAAAAAAGAAGGGTTAGAGAGGAATTTGAATAATTTGAAAAAGTAGTTTTTGTTTACTTCTCTGTAGGGATGTTCTATGAAACCTCCCTACCTCCGACTCTACTCAAGAAAGTTTAGCAAACATTGATCAAACTGGAATTAGATATTATGAACTGCAAAAAAAAGATAAATCTTATTATTCCCAAGATAATATTTATTATAGTTTTTTTCTTCTGCTTATTTATATCAGTATCCCACAGCTATGCACAAAATAATAACTTAGAGCATCTGGGTAATGTTGTGGTTTTAAAAGATAACATTCAAAAATATCCTTTAGGATTACATTTAGAAATATTTGAAGATAAAACTAGGGAATTAACTATTGAAAATGTTGTGGATCAAGAATTTACTCCTAATAATGAAAAGAACCCCAACTTAGGTATAAAAACATCAGCAATCTGGGTTCGTTTGCGAGTCAAAAATGAAGCAAGTTTGACACAAAAATGGATATTAACTTTAAATGCTGCCCGTACAGGTACTTTAGATTTTTATTCTTCTGAAGGCGACAAAAAAGGATTCAAGGTAATTAAAACTGGCAGATTTTTACCTTTTAGCACTAGAGAATTTAACCATCGTTTTTTTATCTTTAGTTTGCCTTTTACTGAAGATAATGAAAAAACTATTTATCTACGTTTAACTTCAAAATCTGGTTTAATTATTCCCTTATATATTTATTCTTTAGAAGCATTTTTACAGGAGGATCAAAATAATGTTTTATTTTTAGGAATAGCTTATGGAACTTTTTTAATAATGATTGGTTATAACTTATTTTTATTTATTTCTTTAAAAGACAAAAATTATCTACATTTTGTATTGTTTATTATAGGTTATTTGTGTTTTATATTATGTCGAAATGGAATAGGGCATCAATTATTTTGGAAGAATTTTCCTAACTATTTTGAGATTCAATCATTGGCAGTATTATTAATTTTGTTTTCCTGGATCAAATTTACCCAATCTTTCTTAAAAACTAAAAAATATCTTCCTAAAATGGATAGATTTTTATTTATTATATCTTTAGTTATAGTTATGCTTACTATTATATCAATAGCAACAAAATGGAATAATATTATCGTAATTTTTAATGGTATATTTATTAGTGTCATAATATTAATAACTGCTTTGATAAGATGGAGACAAAGATATAAGCCAGCTAAATATTTTTTATTAGCTATGTTTTCCCCTATTTTAGGAGCGATTTTTCATGGTTTTAGTGCTTTTGGTTTTATACCTTATGGTTTTTATCTAGAGAACCGTTCACATTTCACTTTTAGTTTATCGGTATTATTCTTTTCCTTTGCTTTAGCAGATAGAATTAATCTGATTAAAGATGAAAGAGAAAAAGCACAAAATGAAGCCTTGAAAAATGCTAAACTCAATAAAAAATTAATTCAAGAACAAAATATTGTTTTAGAGAAAAAAGTTGAAGAAAGAACAGAAAAATTATCTGTTGCCAAAGAAAAAGCAGAAGTAGCAAATCAAGCCAAAAGCAGTTTTATTGCCAATATGAGTCACGAACTACGGACTCCTTTAAATGCAATTTTAGGCTTTTCTCAAATTATGATGCGTTCTCAAACTTTATCAAAAGAGCATCAGGAAAATACAACTATTATTAATAAAAGTGGCAACTATTTATTAACCTTGATTAATAATATTTTAGACCTCTCTAAAATTGAAGCAGGGAAAATGATAATCTATCCCAATAATTTTGACCTTTATTATTTCTTAAATGAACTTGAAGAATTATTACATATAACCGCAGAAAATCAAGGATTAACATTAATATTTGACTATCAAGATGATGTACCTCAATATATCTATACTGATGAAACCAAACTCCGTCAAGTCTTAATTAATTTAATCAATAATGGGATTAAATTCACCTCAGAAGGGGGTGTGAGTGTCACAGTTGTGAGTCAAAAAGAATCCCCCCTTAATCCCCCCTTTGAAAGGGGGGAGAAAGCAACTATTATTTTTGAAGTGAGAGATACAGGAGCAGGAATTGCTGAAGATGAAATGAGTAAATTATTTGAAGCATTTGCTCAAACTGAAACAGGTAAAAATAGTCAAGAAGGTACAGGATTAGGCTTACCCATTAGTCGTAAATTTGTCAACTTAATGGGAGGAGATATTACCGTTAAAAGTCAAGTAGGAATAGGCACAACTTTTAGATTTGAAATTGAAGCTGATATCGTCAAGAAAGCAGATATAGAAATTCAGGATAAGACTCGTCATGTTATTGCTTTAAAACCCAATCAATCCCGTTATAAAATATTAATTGTAGATGACCGCCAGACTAATCGTTTATTATTAATTAAGCTATTACAACCATTAGGATTTGAATTAAAAGAAGCTACAAACGGCCAAGAAGGTATCGAAATTTGGTCAGAATGGCAACCTCATTTAATTTGGATGGATATGAGAATGCCAGTAATGGATGGTTATGAAGCAACTCAATATATTAAAGGTACAACTAAAGGAAATGCCACAGCAATTATCGCCTTAACAGCCAGTGTTTTAGAAGAACAAAAAGCAATTATTTTATCAGCAGGATGTGATGATTTTGTCAGAAAACCTTTCCGAGAAGCCACCATTTTTGAAACCATGAAAAAGCATTTAGGAATTGAATATATTTATGAAGAAGAAACCCCATCTCCAACTGCCACTGAATTATCTAGTTTAACAGTAGAAGATTTACAGAAAATGCCTCAAGAATGGTTAGAAAAAGTGTATTATGCTGCTAAAGGTTTAAATGATGATATGATGGAAGAACTAATCAAACAAATTCCTGTCCAACAATCTTTTTTAGCTGAAAAGTTAAGTGTTTTAGTTAATGACTTTCAATTTAAGACTATTAGACAATTAATTGAATCTCTGAATCAGGATAGACTTTAACGAAGTTAGAAGTCAGAACTCAGATAGGGGAGCCGTCGGATTAGCGACGTATAGAAGTTGTATTTGTTACAGGGATTTCTAAAGTTCAGAAGTCAGATAGGAGAGCCATCGAATTAGCGACGTATAGAAGTTAAATTCTTAACTTTATTATTTTGATACAACTAGAAAAAAGATTTAACTGATAACTGATTAAAGAACGGAGTTAGCCAATCCAATTATTTTGATAAAATTATTATGAATACTATATCAAAGGAAAATTTAGAAGGAATTATTTTAATAGTTGATGATAACCTGTCAAATTTAAAAATTTTAGCTACTCTTTTAAAAGATAATAGTTATCAGGTAAAAAAAGCCATTGATGGGGAAAGTGCATTACTTTCTATTGAAACCGATATTCCCGATCTAATTTTATTAGATATTAAAATGCCTGAACTCGATGGCTATCAAGTTTGTGAACGGTTAAAAGCAAATCCTAAAACTCAGGAAATTCCTGTAATTTTTATTAGTGCTTTAAATGAAGTTTTTGATAAAGTCAAAGCTTTTGAAATAGGAGGAATAGACTATGTAACTAAACCTTTTCAAGAAGAAGAAGTTTTAGCAAGAATCAAAAGTCAGTTAACAATTCAAAAACAGAAACGACTATTAGAAGCAGAAAGACAATTATTAAAAATAGAACAAGATAATCTTAAAGAAGAAATTAGACAACGCAAAGAAGCAGAGGCTATTTTATATCAATCTAGGGCTTTAATTTCTAGTATTTTAAATTCTTCTCTTGATGGCATTGCAGCTATGGCAGCATTAAGAGATAAGAGAACGGGAAATATTATTGATTTTTCTTGTTTAGTTGTTAATCCAATTATTGCTAGAGCTTTTAATCAAGAACCACAAGATTTAATTGGTAAATTAGTTATCAAAAAGTTTTTAGGTAGAATTAATTATGAATTATTTGATGATTTTGTTAATGTGGTAGAAACTGGAAAATCTTTAGAGCGAGATGTTTATTATAATGATCAAGCAGAAGGAAAATGGTATCATTTCATCGCCGTTAAATTAGGGGATGGTTTTGCGATTACAGTTAGAGATATTACAGAAAGGAAAAACTTAGAATTAACCCTCGAAGAAACTAATAAAGAATTAGAAGCTTTTAGTTATAGTGTAGCTCATGATTTACGGAATCCATTAGGGAATATTGAGTCATTAATTGATTGGCTCCAAGAAGAATATGAAAATCATAATAATCCGACTCAAAACTCTCAAAAAATTTTTAATGTGATTACTGAATCAACTGCTCGGATGCAGCAAATTATTAAAGATTTACTGCTGTTATCAACGGTTAAAAAAAGTGCTATAACCCTTGAATTAATGGATTTAAGTAATACAGTTGAATCAATACTAATAAAACTCCATAGTAATGAACCACAAAGAAAAGTCGAATTAGTAATTCAGCCGAAGATCATAGCTAAAGTAGATGAAAATTTTTTTAATATTGCTTTAGAAAATTTAATTAGTAATGCTTGGAAATATTCATCTAAAAAAGATGTTACTTATATTGAATTTGGAGTTTTATCCGCAGAACAACAAAATTTAGAAGAAATCATTAATCAATGCTCTTTATATTACAAAGAGAAAAATTTATGCGAACACAAATTAGATCGAGTTTATTTTATGAAAGATAATGGAGCCGGTTTTAATATGGAAAACGTTGAAGAATTGTTTACTCCTTTTAAGCGCTTCCATTCAGATAATGAGTTTCAAGGATTTGGTATTGGTTTGTCAATTGTGAAAAGAATTATTAATCGTCATCAAGGCTTAATTTGGTGTAGTTCTGAAGTAGAAAAAGGAGCAACTTTTTATTTTACTCTGAACGACTTTGTGGCATAAAAAATCAGGCGTTGGTAAAGCGTGTGTATGATATTAATCTGAATTATTTAGGAGTCAGGAGTCAGGAGTCAGGAGTCAGAATTTTCTCATGTTTTCAACTCAAATTTCCCTATTCCAAAGCGAGCAAGATGCTCGGACTGACGCTTAAAAAGGAGATAATTTGATGGATACTTTTCAAATTTTTCAACAGAAACCAACAATGAAATTAACTATAAAAGAAGATAAATATGAGTTATATCGTCTCAATGATGAACAATATTATAGCGCTACTTGAAAAGGGAAAAGGGAATAGGGAATAGGGAATAGTAAACTGTCAAAGGCTTTTCCTGCGGAATGCTGCGCAAACAGGATTTAGAAATGTCCTAATCTTAATGCGTAGTGCTATATCATCTAAGTAAAAACAGTTTGCCTATTATTGATGATAAGTTGGTTTTGTTCGATGCAGAAAGATATTTTAAAAATAAGAATGAAGATTTAACTTTGCCAAAAACTTATTTACTATTAAGAGACTGTTTGTCAAATAAGTATCAAGAGAGCATCACTTGTGATGTGAATCTAAAAGCGGTAATAATTCAAGAGGTTGAAAGAAGGTAGATAAAGAAGTATTCAGTACATATATTCCGAGACTTTTTAAGCGACAAATATTTATGTTGATTTCTTCCTCCTTATTCCCTATTCCCTATTCCCTGTTAAGAGTTAAGTGTTCCCTGTTCCCTATCTCCTTTTTATATTTTTTGATGCATTCAATCTCTAACTTTAATTGCAAGAGAAAGTAGTGATTTTTGCTATAGCGGTAAAGGTTCTTTTTGTTTTGCATTTATGATGAAAATTTAATCAAAAAGAACGAGAGCTAAATAATTATTTATTCATAATATCTGATTGGCGAGGTGATTTGGAATTTAGGTTCCAACGTTTAATTAGAGATAATGAAACTTATGAAATAAGTGAGAGACTGTTTGTAAAATAAATATTAAGAGAGCATCACTTGTGGCTAAAATCTAAAAGCGGTAATACTTCAAGGGATTGAAAGAAGGTAGGTAGAGAAGTATTCAATACTTATGTTCCGAGACTTTTTCAGACAAATATTTGTCTTGATTGTTTTCTCCTTATTCCCTATTCCCTATTCCCTGTCCCCTATTCCCTATTCCCTGTTAAGTGTTCCCTGTTAAGTGTTCCCTGTTCCCTATCTCCTTTTTATATTTCCTGATGCATTCAATCTCTGAACGTATGATATCGATAAAACCTTTTGAACAAGAATTTTCCCAGGAAGAAATTGATGATTTTATTGCTTATCCTTATAGTTATTTAGTTGGTTATTTTTCAGCTATAGAAAAACCATCCAATTATGAGTTTTTTAAGCATATTGATTCTAATTTAATTTTGTATGGTTATACTAATGGAAAATTTTGGCAAAAAAATTATGAGCAAGACGATTATTATCGTCAAAGACGTGATGAATTAAAAAGCTGTTATTTTAAATGGTGAAAGTATCCCCATCCAATTTTCCCTTCTTCCTGCTTCAATCATATATTCGCTGTAATAAATCATAAAATGGCTGCCAATTATCCTCTAGTGTAATTGGTTCCCAGACTGACTCAATTACAGGTCTAATTAAACTTTGTTGCGGATTATATTTTTGTAACCTTTCCCCCATTTCCTTTAATTCATTATTAGAATAACCCTGCAAAAGATGATAATAATATTGTCGCCACGGATCGATTAATTCTGGCTTTTCAAAATTAGCAAAAATCTGACTAATATCATCGCGCCATTGCGGAGAAAATTTTTGTCTCAATTCTAAAAAGAAATCGTGGTATCCAACCTGAGAATCTGTCAGCATTTTTAGAGTTAGCTGAAGTAACTTTTCTGCATCTACTTCAGGCAAGTTTTCAAACCCTAATCTCCTAATCATTAATTCCCTATATTCATGTAGATAAAAATCATCAAATTTTTCCAAAGCTGACCTCATATTCTTCAGCTCAATAACCGCAGCTAATGCTTCTTGAAGTAGATGTAAATTTGACTTACAAACTAATGGTTGATGACTGTAACGATAAAGACCAGAATAATCAAAATAAGCTGCTGTAAATTTAGGCTCATAAGTGGGAATAAAACCATAAGGGCCGTAATCAAAACTTTCCCCAGTAATTGACATATTATCTGTATTTAATACACCATGACAAAATCCCGCCGCCATCCATTGAGCAACTAATTTAGCAACTCTTTCTACTAACTCCAAGTAGAATAAAAAATAGTTATCCTTCTCTTCCTTCAGATGAGAATAATAACAATCAATTACATGGTCTAATAACTTTTTCGTTAAATCCGGGCGCTTGAAAAAATGTAGCCTTTCAAAAGTACCAAACCGGATATGAGAACGACTAAAACGCACCATCACCGACGAGCGAGTAGGAGAAGGTTCATCCCCGCGCCATAACCCTTCCCCAGTTTCAACCAAACTCAGACACCGGGAAGTGCGAACCCCATGACGGTGCAAAATTTCAGCAGCTAATACCTCCCGCACCCCCCCCTTGAGAGTAAGTCTACCATCAGCAGTGCGAGAATAAGGCGTTGTACCCGAACCCTTAGTACCAAAATCATACAATTCACCATCCACCCCACGAATTTGTCCATAAAGAAAACCCCTACCATCTCCTAAGTAAGGGTTATATTGACCGAATTGATAACCGTGATAACGTAAAGCTAAAAAAGGCCCAACACAATGAAATTTACCAAAAGCTTCAATAAAATGCTCATCCTTAACATCTTGAGAATTTAGCCCTATTTTAGGAAGTAATCTATCATTACGAAATCGCAAAATATGTTGGGGAAATTCAGCAGCAAGTACCTCATCATAATAGTCACCGCCTAAACTCTGAAGAACAGGTTCATAGTTGAGAGAAAGTAAAGGATTAGACATTATTTTGTTAAATAGGGGATAGGGAATAGTTAAGAGTTTCAGATGTTTATTTCTAGCTTTTTAATTTTTACAATATAAACGCAGATTGCTATAGAATTTAAACTTATCTTTATTACTATTCTCAAGTTACTGAAAAATCAAGGTATAAAGCCTTTCTTTTTAAGGAGCGAAAAAGTGCTAGGATATTTCCTTATATTCAATCAAGTACGGTTTTAACCAGAATTAATTATCCATTATCCATTATCCATTATCCATTGTTTATTACTACTCTCAAGTTACTGAAAAATCAAGGTATAAAGCCTTTCTTTTTAAGGAGCAAAAAAGTGCTAGGATATTTCCTTATATTCAATCAAGTACGGTTTTAACCAGAATTAATTATCCATTATCCATTATCCATTATCCATTATCCATTATCCATTATCCATTATCCATTGTTTATTACTACTCTCAAGTTACTGAAAAATCAAGGTATAAAGCCTTTCTTTTTAAGGAGCAAAAAAGTGCTAGGATATTTCCTTATATTCAATCAAGTACGGTTTTAACCAGAATTAATTATCCATTATCCATTATCCATTATCCATTATCCATTGTTTATTACTACCCTCAAGTTACTGAAAAATAAAGGTATAAAATCTCTCTTTTTAAGGAAAAAAAAGTGCTAGGATATTTCCTTATATTCAATCAAGTACGGTTTTAACCAGAAGTCATTATCCATTATCCATTATCCATTATCAATTGTTTTTCTTCTGCCTTCTTCAGAACCTTTTTGCTGTTTGAGCAACTGGGTCAAATTCAAACCTTTCAGAAGATTTTGTTTCACCGTAGATATTAAAAGTAAATGTAGGTTCATCTCCAACTACTTCTACATTATGAATAGCATCAGGAGTCAAACTAATTAAATCTCCAGGCTGTAATATTTGCTCTCCAACCCGTTCAATTTTATATTTATTTTCTGGGTCAGGAGTGCGTTTCCAAAAAGTATTTTTTTCCTGACCTTTTAAGACAGCAATAATTCCCCAAGTACCATGATTATGAATTGTTGAAATTGCTCCTGGAATAATTTTTACTGTTTGTACTGTGAGGGGAAATCCCAACTCATCATATAGTAAATTAACAGATATTCCTCTTTTGTCACAAGGTTCTGGCTCTTGAGTTTGTAACCAATATGAATTAGTCATAAACTGTCGGACTAATAGTCTAATTTTGGGCAAACAACTAGCTTCATCTATAGCATCTTTTAAAGTATCTTCAAGTTCTGTTAAAAATCGATAAAACCGATAATTTTCTCTTAATAATTTCCATTCATTTACAGTTTTACAAGGTTGACATTGACCATTTCCAGTTAACAACCAATCTTGGTTCTTCATGTTGATTTCTTCTCTGGTACAGATTATGCTTTAGTTAATAACCATTTGTGATAATTGACTGCAAATATTTATACATTATTAGGGAATAGGGAATAGGGAATAGGGAATAGGGAACAGGGAACAGGGAAAAGTTGGCAAAACATTTCCTAGTCTAAAATTCATCGTTAGTCGTTAATCCTAACCAATTCTTTCTTACCTATATAGCCAGAGTTGCTGCTAAAATAATAAGGAAAATATAAAATTATAAGTGTGTACAAGTAAAATATTGATTTTTCTGCGTTCTATTTGACAGATTTATTGGCAAATTTTTTTTGGAGAGTTGCTCTAATCCCTTTTACAAAAACAACTTCTGACTTCGTTAAATAGTTTTCTGTAGCATAAACATCATGTAATCCGAGTCAAAAACTACTATTTTAAATAGTCACAGCAATTCAATATCTCCCTAGAAAGTCTTTTTGAAGCTTAACTATGTTCTAGGAATCTCATAACTTAGAAAATCATAAGCCATATCAGTATTAGGAAAAATAGCCCGCGCCTCCTGTAGCAAATCATCCAACAAAATGGGATTTCCCGGAGCATATCTAGGACTAAAATGAGTCATTATCAAATGCTTAACACCCGCAGCTAAAGCTACCTGCGCCGCCATAGTCGAAGTAGAATGCAATCTTTGAAAAGCCATTTCAGCATCCTGATGAGAAAAAGTAGCCTCGTGAATAAGTAAATCTGCTCCCTGCGCCAATTCCACAGCACCATCACAAAACACAGTATCAGTACAATAAACAAGCTTCCGACCTATTTGGGGTGCCCCACACAAATCAGCCCCATTAATTTTCCGTCCATCAGACAAAGTAACCCACTCACCCTGTTTCAGTTTCCCATAAATAGGGCCTGGGGGAATCCCCAATGCCTTTGCCTTTTCCACATTAAAATGCCCTGGTCGATCCTTTTCCGTTACTTGATAACCAAAAGCAGTAACCCGATGCTTCAAATAACCACAACTAACAACATATTCATCATCTTCATAAATCACACCAGGCTTACTCTGATAAACTTTAATCGGATAAGCCAAATGAGTTTTAGAGTATCGAAGACCAGCTTGGAGATAATCCTCTAAAGCAGGTGGACCATATAAATCGACACTTTTAACATTTCCTCCCAAACCACAACTTGCCAACAACCCTGTCAAACCAAAAACATGGTCGCCGTGCATATGGGTAATAAAAATACGACTGAGTTGACTAACCTTAAGTTCACTACGGAGAAACTGATGTTGAGTTCCTTCTCCACAGTCAAACAACCATAATTCAGCCCGTTGAGGCAGACGTAAAGCAATACTTGAAACATTACGCGATCGCGTTGGGACACCAGAACTGGTTCCTAGAAAAGTTATTTGCAAAACCTAAAACTTCCTCATTGAGATGCTGCAGTTTGTCAACCTTATCAATCTTACTTAATCCTACCCTAAACTTTTATAGTCCAGCAGTTTTATCGAAAATCGCAAATTCCTGCTAAAAGGGTAACATTGATTAGCATGAATGCCAACAATCCTTTAGTAATAGAAGGCGTGTATAAAAGCAGACATTCTAATAAACTCAAAAAATGTGATAAGTCTATCTACAGTGTGATTATTTTCTTTCTAATATTTTACTAAAAAATTGGGCTAGCTCCCCTATCCTTACTAAGATGACTTTTAATTAATAGACTTCTCCAAAAATGAAAAATCAAATCAATTCTTGTCCATAAATTATCAATTACTCCTCACTATTGCCTGTTATATGTTCCCTGTTCCCTCTTTTCTGAAGATGTCTAATAATTTAATTTGGTTGCTCTTACATTAATTATCCTAAATATAAAATCAAAAAATTAAACAAATATGACTTCTGGATTACTGTTTATTTCTTTTATTACTCGTACTACTAAACCATTAAAACGCTATTGGTGGACATCTATTCTAGCATGGGTACTAATGATTGCCCCTGCTCAAGCCTCCCTAGTGTTGCGAATTGCCATTCAAGAAGGAGTTAAAGAAGTTAAAGTAGGGAGTTCCACAAATGCCATAGTTAGAGATGGTGCAGGTAGAGAAATTGGCGAATTACAACCAACTAAAGGCTTTGCAGCGGAACTCCAATCGGGAAAAGTAGCTTTGGCCAACTGGATATCCGGTCAAATGTGGATCGAACCCAAAGGAGAAGGTTATGTATGGATAGGCGATCGCTGGTATAGAGGCCGCACTCACCTTATTCCCCACAAAGGAGGTATCACTGCTATAAATTATGTCGATATTGAAGAATATCTATATAGTGTCATTGGAGCAGAAATGAACGGCAACTGGCCACAAGAAGCCCTAAAAGCTCAGGCGGTTGCTGCCCGTTCTTATGCGCTGAAAAAACGTCAAGAAAATAGTAACAATTTCTATGATCTAGGCAATGACCAATTCTGGCAAGTTTATCAAGGAATTAATACAGAGTCTCCAGGAACTTACGCTGCTGTTGATGGTACTCAAGGCCAAGTGCTTACCTACAATGGTCAAATTATTTTAGCCTTATATCATTCATCGTCTGGGGGGCACACAGAAAATGTAGAAGATGTTTGGTCCAATCCACTCCCTTACCTCCGAGCTGTTCCCGACTTTGATCAAGATGCCCCAGTTTATGAATGGACTGAATCATTTTCTCAAGCAGAACTTAACCAACGAATCTCAGGAGTGGGAAATATTATTTCTATGACACCCCAGACTACTACTCCCCACGGTAGTGTTATTACTATTAAAGTTTTAGGAGATTCAGGGGTTAAAACTTTTGAAGGCACAGATATTACAGCAGCTCTAGGATTAAAAAGTACGAGATTTACTGTTAGTGCCAAGAAAACTGAAGGTGAACGAATTCCCACCAGTTTTCAAATTACTGGAAAAGGTTTTGGTCATGCCGTAGGAATGAGTCAATGGGGAGCTTACAATTTAGCCCGGAATGGATATAGTTATCACCAGATTTTATTGTACTATTATCAAGGCGCAATTTTAGCAAAAATTGATGTTCGCTAAGACTAAAATTTAGTCGATGTTCTTAAAGAATTGAATAACTAACTCTTTTTTTATTGTCTGAAAAAATCTATTAGTTTCTGATGATTAATCAATCAAAAAAATTTTGGTCATGCTGTAGGAATGAGTCAATGGGGAGCCTACAATTTATACTGGAATGGATATAATTATGACCAGATTTTATTGTACTATTATCAAGGCGCAACTTTAGCAAAAAAAAATTGATGTTTGCTAAGACTAAAATTTAGTCGATGTTCTTAAAGAATTGAATAACTAACTGTATTTTTATTGTCTGAAAAAATCTATTAGCTTATGATGATTAATCAATCAAAAAAATCTTGGTCATGCTGTAGGAATGAGTCAATGGGGAGCCTACAATTTATCCCGGAATGGATATAATTATGACCAGATTTTATTGTACTATTATCAAGGCGCAACTTTAGCAAAAAAAAATTGATGTTCGCTAAGACTAAAATTTAGTTGATGTTCTTAAAGAATTGAATAACTAACTCTTTTTTTATTGTCTGAAAAAATCTATCAACTTCTGATGATTAATCAATAAAAATAAACTTAACTTAGCTTGATTTACATCAGAGTTTTGTCAAAATAATCCATACACAAATAAATTTTATATAATTTTGAAAACTCAAACTCTTCGTTCTTGTGCTTCAATTTATAGGTTGAAAATGTGGTATAATATCAACAAATTCTTGCTTCATTCATTTTTTAGCTGAAAGCTGAATGCTAATAGCTAAATGCTTACATAACTGCTATATAATATTATTTAGGGCTTGGCATACTAATTAAATAGAATAAAGTCGCGTAGAAGCAAAAGTAATATTAGGGATAAAAAATCTGACAGCTAATATACGACCTACTAATTGCTATAATATTATCTCTGCCCTCGCACGTCTTAAAATTTATCGGATAAATGGTTCCATATTATTAGAGAACAAATGCAAAAGTGGGAATATCTATTAGTAGAAGCAAGTCCTTATCCTTTTGGGGATAAGCTGATTAACATATACATAAACGGTAAAGAATGGCGACAATGGAAAGACAAAACATTATACGAATTAGTTAATTATTTGGGTAATGAAGGATGGGAATTAGTAACTTTTAGTCATAATTCAAAATCTGACGATAATTACCTCATATTTAAACGTCCTAAAACTACAATATAGACTCTCAATACTTAAGAATTTTAGCTAATATATTCACTATCCGAATTAGTTAATTAATTATTTGGGTAATGAAGGATGAGAATTAGTAACTTTTAGTCATCACTCAAAATCTGACGATAATTACCTCATATTTAAACGTCCTAAAACTACAAAATAGACTCTCGATACTTAAGAATTTCAGTTAATATCTTCAGCATCCGAATTAGTTAATTATTTGGGTAATGTAAGGATGGGAATTAGTAACTTTTAGTCATCACTCAAAATCTGATGATAATTACCTCATATTTAAACGTCCTAAAACTACAATATAGACTATCGATACTTAAGAATTTTAGCTAATATATTCACTATCCGAATTAGTTAATTAATTATTTGGGTAATGAAGGATGAGAATTAGTAACTTTTAGTCATCACTCAAAATCTGACGATAATTACCTCATATTTAAACGTCCTAAAACTACAAAATAGACTCTCGATACTTAAGAATTTCAGTTAATATCTTCAGCATCCGAATTAGTTAATTATTTGGGTAATG
>NZ_JAAHHT010000229.1:0-691 GCF_010672085.1 Okeania sp. SIO3I5 | reverse complement strand
CATCACTCAAAATCTGACGATAATTACCTCATATTTAAACGTCCTAAAACTACAAAATAGACTCTCGATACTTAAGAATTTCAGTTAATATCTTCAGCATCCGAATTAGTTAATTATTTGGGTAATGAAGGATGGGAATTAGTAACTTTTAGTCATCACTCAAAATCTGACGATAATTACCTCATATTTAAACGTCCTAAAACTACAAAATAGACTCTCGATACTTAAGAATTTCAGTTAATATCTTCTAATATCTTCAGCATCCGAATTAGTTAATTATTTGGGTAATGAAGGATGGGAATTAGTAACTTTTAGTCATCACTCAAAATCTGACGATAATTACCTCATATTTAAACGTCCTAAAACTACAATATAGACTATCGATTATTAAGAACTTCAGCTAATATCTTTAGCATCCGAATTAGTTAATTATTTGGGTAATGTAAGGATGGGAATTAGTAACTTTTAGTCATCACTCAAAATCTGACGATAATTACCTCATATTTAAACGTCCTAAAACTATAAGATAGACTATCGATACTTAAGAACTTCAGCTAATATCTTCAGCATCCGAATTAGTTAATTATTTGGGTAATGAAGGATGGGAATTAGTAACTTTTAGTCATCACTCAAAATCTGACGATAATTACCTCATATTTAAACGTCCTAAAACTACAAGATAGACTATCGA
>NZ_JAAHHT010000228.1 GCF_010672085.1 Okeania sp. SIO3I5 | reverse complement strand
TCTAAAAGCACTGATATATCAAGGTTTAAGGCACTTATAGAGCGAAAAAAGTGCAAATTTTTTAGCCTTTAAGACTAAAAAGTTAGGACGGGTAGCAGAGACTTTCCAAAAAGATACAAGTACAATTATTCCTCCTACTTCCCACACTTCCCACCCTCCCCACACTTCCCACACTTCCTTGAGGCACTACCTTCTGACTTCTGACTTCAGTGAAGCGCTATAAGAATTGCCCGTTCCTATCTACCATTTAGCCAGCAGGAATAGCAACCTGCTCGCGTAAACTTTTGTAATTATTTACAATATGTTTTAAATTTTAATTGATATTTACTAAGATCTGGTTTGGGTAATTATGAAAAATCTTGAAGAACTTTTAACATTTGTTGAAGAATTGATAGAAGAAAAAAATGGCAATTCTTTGAGCAATATACAACGTATTGTATTACTGACTACTTTGGAAGATAATAGAAAGACCTACGATCAAATTGCCGAAGAAAGTGGATATTCTACTAAATATCTGAGGCAAGATATTGCTCCCAAACTTTGGCAACTGCTTTCTCAGATTCTCAACAAAAGAATCACTAAGTTTAATGTTAAAAATATACTAGAGAGTCAAATACACTATTACAAACCCATGGTTTCATCTCCAACTGTCTCGGATTCTCTGAAAGCTAATATTCTTGTAGTAGACGATCAGCCAAAAAATCTCAAGTTGTTGTCTCATTTACTTGAAGAAGAAGGATATGAAGTTCAACAGGCGATTAATGGTAAAGTTGCACTAAAAGCCCTCACTCAATCAAATCCCGATATCATTTTATTAGATATTCATATGCCAGAACTAGATGGCTATACTGTCTGTCAAAAAATTAAGACGGCTCCTGAAACCCAAGATATTCCAGTGATTTTTGTGACAGCTCTGAATGAATCATGGGATAAAGTCAAAGGTTTTTCTGTAGGTGGTAGTGACTACATAACTAAACCATTTAAGATAATTGAAGTATTAGCAAGAGTGGAAAACCAATTAAAAGTCAGACACCTGCAACTAAAAGTCAGAGAGCTAGAAAAGGAAAATCAAGAGTTAAAAGCAGGGTTACAGAAGTTCAAATACTGACTTTTTTGACAAAAACCGACTGAACTTTCCTCCTGACAAATACTAACTTTTTTGACAAAAACCGGCTGAACTTTCCTGACAAATACTGAATTTAATTTCCTGACAAAAACCGGATTGTGTATATCAACGATAGGAGTTAATATGTGTTTGTAAGTGACACAGATCACAGCGAATCAGGAATTAATATTTGTTTACAGGTGACAAAGATCACATACAAGTCTCAAATTGTTTACTTATTAGGAACTAAATGCAGATGCAGATGAAAAAAGAATTATTTTTAAATCAACCTCTCCAGCACTCAGAAGACTATCAAAAAATTCCATCTCTACCTAATCAAAATCGTAAACTTAAAGTTAAATCAGGAATCAACAATCGTATATTGCTCAAAAACTCCAAATCTAGTCGTCCACAGATGCCAATTACAGTAGGCGAACAAAATCTAACCCTCAAACAAGTAGCAAAAGTAGCCAAATTAGCCGCTCCCGTTGCTCTGACTAAGCGTGAAGACATCTGTCAGGGTATCCAAGATTCCTGTGACTATATTACCAACGCTGTAGAAACTGGAAAATCAATTTACGGAGTCACCACGGGATTTGGAGGCATGGCAAATACAGCTATTTCCCCAGAAGATGCTGCCGATCTACAAGAAAACCTACTTTGGCATCTGAAAGCGGGGGCGGGAAATAGACTGCCTATTGCAGACGTTCGTGCAGCTATGCTATTGCGGATGAATTCTCATACTCAAGGTGCTTCAGGTATTCGCTACGAAATTATCGAACGTATGGCAATATTCCTCAACGAAGAAGTTACTCCCCATGTCTACGATTTAGGTTCCATTGGTGCTAGCGGTGACTTAGTTCCCCTATCACATATCACAGGTGCTTTAATAGGTTTAGATCCTGCCTTTACTGTGGATTTCAAAGGCGTAGAAATGTCATGTATTGAAACTCTCGAACGACTGGAATTACCTCCTGTGCGTTTGCGGGCAAAAGAAGGATTGGCAATGGTTAATGGTACTTCCGTGATGACGGGGATTGCTGCTAATTGTGTATATGATGCTCATTCATTGTTTGCTGTGGCGATCGCAACTCATGGACTAATGATACAAGCATTGGGAGGAACCAATCAATCATTTCATCCATTTATCCACGCTTGTAAACCTCACCCTGGTCAAGTTTGGGTGGCAAAGCAAATGATAGATTTGCTGTCTGGTTCTGGTTTAAGTTACGATGAGTTGAATGGTGACAATCACTTTGATGGTCGTCAGTTGATTCAAGACCGTTACTCTATGCGCTGTTTGCCTCAATATTTAGGTCCAGTTGTGGATGGTTTTCAGGAGATTGCTCGTCAGATTGAGATTGAAGCTAATTCTGTAACTGATAATCCTTTAATTGATGTGGAATGTCAAAGTAGCTATCACGGCGGTAATTTTCTCGGTCAATATGTGGGAGTAGCAATGGATCGATTGCGCTATTTCATCGGGTTGATTGCTAAACATTTAGATGTACAAATTGCTCTGTTAGTTACTCCGGAATTTAATAATGGATTGCCTGCTTGTTTGGTGGGAAATACTAATAAGAAAGTCAATATGGGATTGAAAGGTTTACAGATTGCTGGCAATTCGATTATGCCTTTGTTAACTTTTTATGGTAATTCTCTAGTTGACCGTTTTCCTACTCATGCCGAACAGTTTAATCAAAATATTAATAGTCAAGGTTTTGGTTCGGCTAATTTGACAAGAAAATCTTTGGATTTATTCCAACAATACTTGGCAATTTCTCTGATTTTTGCTGTACAGGGAGTGGAGCAAAAAAATTATGCTGTTGATGGTAATTATGCTCCAGAAAATAATTTATCTCCCCGGACAAGAGCTTTGTATAAAGCTGTGAGGGACGTGCTAGAAATACCAACTTCAAAACAACGTCCTTTAATCTGGGATGACTGCAACAAAAGTTTAGATATTTACATTGCTAAAATTGTTAATGACTTAGCTATTGATGGTCAGATTATCCAATCTGTTCATGGGATTTTTTCTGAATTAATGAGTGGCGAATAGTTGGATAAAGTCAGGGAGTATTTAATAATTAATAATTAATAATTAATAATTAATAATTATTAGTTACCTCTTCTGTAATAGAAGGATTACTTAAAAGGATTTTTTTTCCTTTCAAGGAGAGGCTTTAAACCTGATTTTTTCAGTAAATATAAAAATAAATAATTAATAATTAATAATTATTAGTTACCTCTTCTGTAATAGAAGGATTACTTAAAAGGATTTTTTTTCCTTTCAAGGAGAGGCTTTAAACCTGATTTTTTCAGTAAATATAAAAATAATTAGCAGGCTGCTGAGGTGCTAACAATCAAAAAAGGTTAAAAAAACCTTATTAATTACTTAATAATTGAAGTATCACTTAGTAATATTAAGTAGATTGTGAAAAAAAATTTTTTGGGGATGATGATTTGGTGGGAAGAACTTTTTGTACCATGCCTAAAAAAAGAATGTTACGAATAGTTTGGTCAACAAAAATGGTTGAAATCAGATGTAGATTGGGCAGAATCGAATTATTTCAGGGTCAAAAATGGTAATAAAAGCTCAATTTAGCTGACTACTGACTACTGACTACTAGAAACAGTAATCACCAAAAAGTGCTGACAGATTTCTCAAATTAATCCTGAAAAAATTAGCCAAGAAGTAGCACAATATCTTTAGATATTCCCGCATCTAAAACAGTTATTTACCTAGAAAAAAAATCGGCTCATTTTCATCAGAGAATTAGATTTATTTTTCAGACATTGTGTGGGTGCATTCAACTAATTTAAACAGAACTTATCAGACAATTTTTTTTACTGCACAGGGAAATAAAAAACAATGAATATTACACAACACATTGAAAGGGGTGCGAAATTTTTTCCAGACAAAATAGCTTTAATTTTTGAAGGCCAAACTTACAGTTATCAAGAACTGAATCAATTAGCAAATCGCGTTGCTAATAGTTTGGTGAAATTAGGTATAAAATCTGGCGATCGCGTGGCTTTATTCTTACCAAATATTCCCGAATTTATCATTGCTTATCTGGGAATTCTCAAAATAGGTGCGGTGGTTGTTTCTGTGAGTGCTATGCTCAAAAGTGATGAGGTTCGCTTTATCCTCAACGATAGCGAAGCGGTGGCAGTTATTACTACAGAATCTTTGAGACAGCAAGTCCCCGACGATGACTTAGGATTTCTCAAGTATGTCTGCATCGCTGATTTTTCCGAAACCGTAAATGAATTAACAGGTAATGATATTAGCTTGTCTACTTTGATGACTATAGCTAGTTCGGATGCTCAAGCAATTTCTCTGGAACCAACTGCACCTGCTGCTATTGTCTACACTTCTGGTACAACTGGTTTTCCTAAAGGGGCAACTCTTTCCCACGGAAATGTCTGTTCTAATATGCACTCGGTGAAGCATTCTTCCGGGATGAATTCTGAGGATAAGTTGTTGCTGTTTGTTCCACTTTTCCACTGTTTCGGTCAGAATCATGTTCTCAATAGTGGGTTAAATGCTGGTGCAACGATTATTTTACAGCGTCGATTTAATCCAGAGCAAGTGTTAGAGGTGGTGAAAACGGAAGGGGTGACGATGTTTTTTGGCCTTCCCACTGTTTATTATCGCTTGCTGGAGATGGGTATTTCTAAGTTAGATTTGAAATCGATACGCTATTATTTTAGTGCGGCAGCTAAAATGCCTGTACAACTGGTGCGTAAGTGGGAAGAATCTTTAGGTGAGCTAATTTATGAAGGTTATGGGTTAACTGAGACTTCCCCTTTTGCTTGTTACAACCATGATTTGGAGTATAAGTGGGGTTCTATTGGAGTACCGATTGAGGATGTGGAGATGAAGGTTGTTGATGAAGAGGGTGAAGAGCTGGAGTCAGGGGAAGTAGGAGAGTTATTGGTTCGCGGTCCGAATGTGATGTTAGGATATTGGAATCGTCCTGAAGAAACAAAGAAAGTCCTACGCAATGGCTGGTTTCATACGGGGGATTTGGGTAAAATGGATGAGGATGGTTATTTCTATATTGTCGATCGCTTGAAGGATATGATTAATGTTTCTGGGTTTAAAGTTTATCCTTCTGAGGTGGAAAGGGTGATTTTGATGCATCCGGGTGTTAGTGAAGCGGCGGTTTATGGAGTGAAGCATCAGATTAAGGGTGAGATTACTGCTGCTAATGTTGTTTTGAAGCTAGGCAAGTTGCTGACGGTTGAAGATTTGAGGAGTTTTTGCTCTCAGAGAATGGCTACTTATAAAGTGCCTCATTTAATTCGCTTTGTTGATTCGATTCCTAGGAATGCTACGGGGAAAGTTCTTAAGCGGGTTTTGTGTAAACAAAAGTAGGGATCGTAGGTTGGGTGAAGATCCAGTGCTAGCCAACAAAACAATCCCACCTACAGTTATCATTCCGAGGGGAAGAACTTCACCGTTCCACTCTAGGACAAAACTTTCACACCCCCGAAACAATCTCGCTCAACCAGATTAAACTTGTTATTGCCAGGAGATGGTTAATACTAAAACTTAGGCTCCCAATCACATCCAGAGATAGCTTTCCTAGGTCATGCTCCGCAAACATTCCTAACAATGACATCTAAACATTTGAAAATAAATTCATTAGACAAGGACTACGAACAATGAAAACAATTCAACAAAATGAGAACATGGATACTACTGTTGTGACAGAAAGCCAACAACAAAATCAACAAGAAACCTTTCAAGGCATTTCCGTTGCACAACAAATAGTTGCACTCTTGGAGCAAATGGGAGTTAAGTTAGCTTTTGGTGTATCAGGTGGAGCGATTGGCCCGGTTTGGGGAGCTTTAGAAGCAAGTTCTATTGATGTATTGCACTGTCGCCATGAAGGAGGTGCTACCTTTGCTGCTACTGAAGCCCACTTTGCTAGCGATCGCCCTGTGGCTGCTTTTGCCACAACTGGGCCTGGTTTAATGAACGCCCTGACAGGGTTATCTGCCGCTCGTTGGGAAGGTGCAAAGGTGATATTTCTGAGCGCTTATACTCCTGCTTCTCTGTGGGGACACGGAGCTTGCCAAGAAACTAGCCCCTACACAACTCCTCTTGATGGACTCTTCACTGCTGGAACTTTGTTTGATTATGCTATGATTGTCAAATCTGCAAGTCAACTTCCAGACATAGCACTGCAACTACTTAAAGGGATTAAGCAAAGAGAAGGGTTTGTTGCTCACATTAGTATCCCTACTGATATTCAAAAAAGTGAATGCAGTAGTAATTTTTCCCTACCCAAACTTGATAAATTTTACCAACCTCGTGTTACTCTTAAAAACAAAAAATATCAGAAATATGCCGAGTTGCTCTGCCAAAAACGTTCCGCTATCTGGGTGGGTTTTGAAGCGCGCAGAGCTGCAAAAGAAATCGTGTTATTGGCAGAGAAAATAGGATGTCCTGTGATCTGTTCTCCTCGTGGTAAGGGTATATTTCCTGAAACTCATTCTCAATTTGCTGGGGTAGTAGGTATGGGCGGTCATACATCTGCTCTCGCTTATATGAATGAGTATATGCCAGAGACCATATTGGTTTTAGGAACCAACTTGAGTGAGTTTAGCTCTTTCTGGAATCAAAAGATGTTACCGTCAGAGGATTTTATTCATGTCGGTCTTAACTCCCATGCTGACAGTGCTTATTCAGATAGCTCTCTTTGTCGTGAAATTGCCATTCATTCAATTCACTCGGATGTCAAAACGGTTGTTAAGAAATTGCTCAAAAAAGTAGAACAATGCCCAAAGCAAATACCACCTCGCCCTCAGAGTCAACCAATTGAACCTCACACTAACGATCTAGTTAGACCAGGTGTATTGATGGAGAAAATTCAAAAGTTAATTGTTGAGGGCAGTGATGCTGTAGTTATGGCCGAACCTGGTAACTCTTTTGCTTGGACAACTAATATGTTACGATTTTCTACTCCTAACCGCTACCGAACCAGCACTGGATTTGCTGCTATGGGTCATGTAGTTACTGGGGTTGTAGGTGCTACTGTTGGGAAACTTAAAGCTAATGCTGCCAAGAAAGTTAAAGCGGTGGCGATCGTTGGCGATGGTTCGATGTTAATGAATTGCGAGATTAGCACAGCGGTTCAGTATCAAATTCCTGCTGTTTGGATTGTCCTCAATGATGCTTGCTACAATATGGTCGATCAGGTTTTACCTCATCTCAAATGTAAGGAGCTAGTGCAGATTCCTCAGACTGATTTTGTCCAGATTGCCTGTGCTATGGGAGCAGATGGGATTACTGTGGAAACAGAGTCTGAGATTGAAAAAGCGTTGGAAAAAGCTCTGGCAGCAGAGGGGCCGTTTGTTGTTGACGTGCGTATTGATCCAACTCAAAAAGCTCCAACTGAGAGTCGGATGATGAGTCTGAAAAATCAAGTTGCTTAGAACTAAAAATGTCTGATTAAATCTCTAATATCAAATCCGGTAGCATCAGTATAATTAGATAGTTAATCTAGGAGTCAGAATTCAGGAGTCAGGAGTCAGGAGGGAAGAGAACTGAGAAAGATTTACTTTTTGCTGAAAATGAAGATTTTTTTATACCGAATTAAGCGGGTTTGATATAAGCTATTACTGCTCCAAATCTGTAGGGAAATTGTATGCAATGTCCATACTGTGGTCTACCCTGATAAAAAATCCCTCTAGCTCTAGTAAGTTAAATTTTCAATTATAGCACTACGCAAATAGGTTAGGAGGTTTATAAATTATCAAACTCAGTCAGGGATTATTTTTGACTTTTGACTAGCGCTATAAATATTAGTCTTCCCATGTCGGTAACAATGATAGAAATTGGTTCTGTATTTATTGGACAAGATGGTATTGTTTTTTTTAAAGGTAGGTGTAATAATATATCAGCATAAAAAACCAATCTTTAAAAGGCAAAGAGGAAAAAATGAATCAATCTGTAGGTATACGTTCTCTGGCAGTTACTTTTCCTAGTGTAGTCCGTACTAATGATTATTTTCGGGAAAATTTTCCCGAATTGATTGCTGTAGCAGAAGATCAAAGTTTGGCGAAAATTCTTTCTAGCAGTAAGTCCAACTCTAATCAGAGTTCAGATCCGTGGGTTCAAGAAGCAAAGCCATATTTATCCGACCTCTTTCGGGGTACTGTCGAAAGGAGAGCTCTTGGTTTAGGTGAGTCATCACTAACATTAGAGCTTGATGCAGCTCGCAAAGCTCTCGAAGCTGCAAAACTTTCTCTTAGTGAGATTGATTTGCTACTTGTGTCCTCTTTTTTCTCAGAAAATCTGCATCTAGGAAATGCAGCTTACTTAGCAGAACAACTTGGTATTAATTGTCCGGCATGGAATCTTGATTCGATGTGCGCTTCAGGCGTTGTGGCTCTTCAAACTGCTAGCGCTTTTATCCGTTCTGGTGAGTATAAAAATATATTGGTGGTTACTTCTTGCACCTTCTCTCGTTTTTTAGATGCAAAAGATACTGTTCAATTTAGTTTAGGCGATGGTGCTAGTGCTTTCGTAGTAGCTCCATTAAAAGAAAATCAGGGTATTCTAGGCACAAAAGCAATCAACTCTCACGAATCATGTGGAATTTTCTTCAACGCTCTCTCAACAGATGCTAATGGTAATCCCAAAATGGTAGTTCGAGCTAACAGAAAAACTGGTAAAAAAGTTGGCCCTCTTTTTTCTAAATATCTTCACGAGTGCTGCTTTGGCGCTCTAGAAGCTGCCAACATTACTCTCGATCAGATTGACTTTTTTACTTGCTTTACAGCTACCGCTTGGTACAGTGATTTCTGTGTCAGAGAATTAGGTATTGATCCAGAGAAAACTATTAATGTTTATCCAAAATATGGCAATATTGGAGCTGTGTCTACTGTAGCAAATTTGTATCACGCTGCTGAATCGAACAAAATTCGTCCCAATGACTTAGTTCTCTTCTATAGTCATGGCTTTGTATCTAGTGCTGCTGCTATTGTGATGCGTTGGGGTGATGTGGCTTTAGGACCAGTTCCTACACCATCAGAAAGCTTGATGAAAGAAAAAGAATTGGCAAAAGTGGCAGTTTAACCCCTTGCCAACACACTTCAATCTCCGAAAGAATTTCTCGACTTATTCTTCGCCTTCCCAGATTTTTTATTTCAACAAAAGGAGTATCAAAATGACATCATCAAAAGAAATTGATAGCAAAGTTGCATCAGCCAAAAGTAATTTATCCAGTAAAAATCTCAGCCGAGAAGAGATAGAAACTGTTCAGGATATATTGAAAACTGACTCCAGACCTGTACCACCTGTACTTAAACAAGAGTCTACAAAAAACCTAGGAAATCTTGATATACCCAAAGAAAGATATTTTTCGCAGGAGTATCACGATCAAGAAGTAGAAAAACTTTGGAAAAAAGTTTGGCAGTGGGCTTGCCGAGAAGAAAACATTCCCAATGTGGGTGACTATGTAGTCTATGAGATCGCCGACCTTTCGGTAATTGTGATCCGTACTAAGCCTAATAAAATTAGCGCATTCTATAATTCTTGCTTGCACCGTGGAATGCAGTTATGTGTTGGTGAAGGAAAGACTTCAAATTTAAGATGTCCTTATCATGGTTGGACTTGGAAATTAGATGGGACTTTAGCGCATATTCCTTGTCGGTGGGATTTTGAACACGTAAACGATAATGATTTCCGTTTGCCTGAGGTTAAAGTTGATACTTGGCAGGGTTTTGTCTTCATTAATTTTGATCCAAACTGTGAGTCTCTGGAGAATTATTTAGAAAATATACCCGAACATTTCCAACAATTTGCCTTTCCTCTGGAAAAAAGGTTCACAGCACTCCATGTTGCTCAAGTGATAAATACTAACTGGAAAGTGGCTCTTGAAGCTATGATGGAGGCTTATCATATATTTGCCACGCATCCTCAGATGCTTAAGCATGCCGGAGATATCAATTCCAAATACAACATTTATGGTCGTCACAGTTATATGGTTTTTCCCTCTGCTATGCAAAGTCCCTATTTAGGTAAGCCACAAGACCCACAAGCTCCAGCCAAAGCTATGATGGATTATATGGGAATTGACCGAGACATAAAACTGACATCTAAAGGAATGAACTCTCGTGCTTATGCAGCAGAAGCAGTTCGACAAAACTTAAACCAACATTTAGGGGTTGACTTGTCTGATGTTTCTGACACAGAGATGATCGATGCAATTTCTTACTTTGTTTTTCCTAACTCTATAATCATGCCTGTTGTTGGTCAACCAGCCCAACTTCGGTTTAGACCCTATGGTAATAATCCAGATTTTTGTATCATGGATTTGCTAACCCTCCTACCATCTTCACTTGAGAATACCCCTCCTCCAGCTAAAACTCGTTGGCTGACATCTGAAGAAAAATGGAGCGATGTACCAGAAATACAACCAGAAGAAGTAGGGGTAGTTTTAGATCAAGATTTTGCCAACTTGCCACTAATTCAAAAAGGTTTAAAAACGTCTGCTAAACCTGGTATTACTCTAGCTAACTATCAAGAATCTCGTATTCGTCATTTTCATCTGGTATTGGATAAATATTTGAGCGACTAATGGGATTTATATCAAGTCCAGATAATAGTCTTTTTTAAGGAGTAGGGGAGTAGGGTAGGGATGTTGCATAACAAAAATGCGTTTCATGTCGCGCAGCGAAACGTCCCTACGGAAGTAATTTTTTTGCCCAAATCTTGCCTGATTATATTCAGGACTTACGTAAAGACACTATATATAGCGATATAGCGTATGGTAATGTAGAGCGATGTAGCTGCCGCTAGGCTCCGCCAACGTTGAAAAATAGAGAGCGATCGCTTATTGTTCATATTTCCAGTTATTTATTGAAACAAAAGGAGTTAAAGATGTCATTATCAAAAGAATTTGATGGCAAAGTCGCATTAGTCACAGGTGGATCTTCTGGCATAGGTAAAGCCACAGCTCTTGCTTTTGCTCTAGCGGGAGCAAAGGTAGTCATTGCTAGCAGAAGAGTAGATATAGGAGAACAAGCAGTACAGGAAATTTGTACTAGAGGTGGTGATGCTATTTTTATCAAGACTGATGTGTCTCAAGCTGATGAAGTACGAGCATTAGTTGATAAAACTGTAGATATTTATGGCCGTTTAGATTGTGCACTCAACAATGCTGGTGGCGCTGCAAAAATGGGGTCATTAATTAATACTTCAGAAGAAGATTTTGAACGAGATATCAATACTCACTTAAAAGGTACTTGGTTGTGCTTAAAATATGAGATTCCCAGAATGCTAGAACAAAAAACTGGTACAATTGTAAATATAGCTTCCATGGCTGGTGTAATTGGTTGTATAAATGCCTCTGCTTACTCTGCTAGTAAAGGTGGTGTGATAGCTTTGAGTCGAGCTATTGCCACAGAATATGCCAAGTCTGGAATTAGAGTCAATGTTATTAGTCCTGGAGTGATTCAAACACCTCTCTTAGATAAACTAAGAAAAGAAGCAGAAGAATTTTCCAAGGGTAGTCCTAATGTTTTGGCTTTTTCAGGTATTCCAAGAGATATAAGCGAAGCAGTCTTATATTTGTGTTCCGATCGCGCTTCCTTCATAACAGGACAGAATTTAATAATTGATGGAGGGTACACCATTCAGTAAATACACCGGATTTCAGATAAGTGAGGTATACCCTTGGCAGGCATCTTGCCTGCACCAGAAAAGTTATATTATTAATCTTTGTATCTCAGATACCGGGAATCTGCTTATTACGAGTTATTCAAAGTTTGACAATCAATTAACGGATACCAACTTTGATTAGGAATAACCGCTACTAATTCTACACGACCATCTGGATGTGTAATCCAACCTGTAGATTCGACTAATTGGTTATTATATTGAGGTAAGGTTTCGTGGGTAACAATTTGATTCTTAGAAAATGTTGGCTCTTCTGAAACAGTATAATCCTCTAAATCTTGCCATACTGCTTTACCAATGAATGGTTGCAGGGGAGAAATGGGTAAACCACCTCTGGCAATATAGATAAACGAGCTATCTTCGTTATCAAAACAACCGCTAACTAGAACTTGACTGAGGTCAACAGGTTCTTCTGGTAAGTCGGTAATGGCAGCACTAGGGTCTACTTCGGGATTATTGATGGTAACTATACCCGCAACACCTAGTGCCGAACTAGCTGTAATTTCACTATTATCAGACTGAAATAAACCTTCAGTAGTAATGTTAATATTTCCACCCGCACCCTCAAAGGCGTTAGCATTGATTTGGCTATTTTCCAGAATAACTACATTCTCAGCATTAATATCAATATCGCCACCGTTACCTGTACCCCCCGCTTCTGTAGTAATTTGACTGCTACGACGAAGTTCGAGTAGCCCTGCCGTTACATTTATATTACCTCCTTCCCCAGAAGCGGTCGTTGCACTGATGCTCGCTTCTGTATCCAGCAGAAAAACTGAATCGGCATTAATCTGGAGGTTGCCCGCACGTCCCGTACCTTCATTGTTGACGCCAATGATACCACCCTCAGAAATTATGATCTGGGGAGTGTTAATTGTTAAATTACCAGAGTTACCAGACGGTTGGTCAGGTATGCCAAAAGCTTGCCGAGTAGCTTCCCCAACAATTGGGGCAGACGACTCAATGCGAGCCGGAACTTGGGTCAGGGGATTTATACCTTTCACCTCAATAAATTCAGAAGCATTGATCGTAAGATTTCCAGCATTACCTCCATCAAAAGTAGAAGAGTTAATAAATGCTCCATTGCTTACCAATAATCTTCCTGTGTTAATGATTGCGTCACCAGAATTTCCGGAACCCACAGCAGCGGTAGTTCCTATATTACTAAAAGTAACACCATCTGTTCCTTGACCTATCAATTCAATTAAGTCTCCAACATTAACTGTTATATCGCCAGCGTTTCCAGAACCAAAAGTAGGGTTTGAAACGTTACCTCCGTTTAAAAGACTCAAGCGTTGTGTCGATATATTCACCTCTCCCGCATTTCCTTCACCTACAGTATTGCCACCAACCAAAGAGAAAGCTAGACCAGGATTGAGAGGAGAATCTCCACTCACTTCTATGAACTCTGAGGCATTAATAGTAAGATTTCCTCCGTCTCCGGCACTAGCAGTATTTGGTGTTATCTGTCCTCCATTTTGCACCCTTAACTGACCAGTAGAAATTGTAATATCTCCCCCTTTTCCTGCTGCTGTCGCGTAAGTTTGTAAGCGACTGGGAATACTAGCATCCGGGTTTGTACCTTCTATTGTCAATAAATCTGTTGCTGTGACACTGATTTCTCCTCCAGGTTGACTTCCCTCATTTTGATTCAATCCCACTGAGCCATCCCTTAACGTCACTTGTCTCCCTGTAATCTGAATTGAGCCACTACCCGCTCCTGAAGTATCTGCGCTTGCCTGTTGTAACAGGTTAATATCTCCAAAATTCTCCACACTGTCATAGTTGAATGCAAAACCTCCAGATGGCTGAAAACTCCAACCAACTCTTCCTTCTGCTATTGCTCCGAGTTCAATTTGTCCCCCTTCAGCAGTAAGGACGCCTCCCTCTAGGTCAATATTTCCTCCAATTAGGGCTAAAGTTTGACCGGGGTTGACTTGTAACCCTGTATTAGCTTGGCTTCTATCAATCGGTCCAAAAAGAACATTTTCTACAGTAAATCCATGACCATTCCCCTCAACTCTGATCGCTCCTGGATTTGGCCCCACCTGCAAACCGATGGGTCTATTAATTGTCAGTATGGGTGGGGCGTTAGGATTAGTAGCGCTATAAAAACTCCCATCAGAAAATATTAAGCTCTCTGCGGTACTACTGATAAATGACCCCCCTACATTCAGACGAGCGTTAGGGCCAAATACTATACCGTTGGGGTTAATTAGAAAAAAGTTAGCTGTACCGTTGGCGCGAATTAATCCATCAATGTTGGAAATATTACCGCCTGTGACTCGGTTGATAATATTGGAGATATCCACCGAATTATCAAAAAATACTTCTGTACCAGTGGGTAGGGAAAAATCCTGGAAACTATGAAATAAATTATCGCCGATAGTCGTACCGTTGTCAATAGTAAAGCGGTTGCCATTGATAATTACCCTGGTATTATTGGGCAAAGTGGCATCGGGGACTATTTGGGCTACACTTGGTAAAGATAGATTCCAAATACTGGAAATTAGACAAGTTGTGAGAAAGGCTGAAGTTTTCAGACGATAGCAGTTCGGCATAAAAACTCTACAATAATGGGACTATAGTAATCCTAAATTATTTTTGAAAAAAAACTGTAGGGGTTTAGTTTTTCAACCCAGACTAAAACCTGGTTTGGAGAGCAAACCCCTACGATAAAATTTTACAACCTAACTTAGGATTACTATATTATAATCCTCACAAGACTTATTATCAAATTCGCTTGCTTTGGAGCGTTGTAAGAAACGGGGTTTCTGGGAGGTTAATGTTACTATTGTAGGGCATTTGATACTTTTTTTTTGTTATTTTCAATGATTGATTTATCTCCAAAACGAGTTTTTAGATTCTTAATATTTATTATTATTGGCTTGAGTATTACGAGTATTATAGGACAGTTCTTTGAATATTATACCGAGCCTAATTATCAAGAAATAATTGATAAATTAAACGTGGATGGAGAATATACTGTTCCTTCATTATTTTCCTCTTTTAATTTACTTTTTTCCTCAGTTCTTCTAGGGTTAATTTCCCGTAAAAAATGGCAAGAAAATGATCGATATACTGGCAAGTGGATCGGCTTATCTTTCATTTTTTTCTATCTGGCACTTGATGAAACAATTAGCTTGCACGAACAACTAATTCATCCTCTACGAAAAATGCTGAATGCGACAGGAATATTTTATTACACTTGGGTAATTCCAGGATTAATGTTAGTTGTTACTGTGACATTGATTTATTGGAAATTTGTTCAGGATTTACCTCCTAAAATAAAATATCTATTTATTCTATCTGGAATATTCTATGTTGGAGGTGCAATTGGCATGGAAATGGTTAATGGATATTACTCTTATTTATATGATAGTGAGATGTTTGTTTATGAAATCTTGGTAACCATTGAAGAATTTTTTGAGAAGTTAGGAGTTGTTGTATTTATTTATGCGCTTTTGTGCTATATGAAATTAGACCTCCCTGGAAAAGAGGAAGTAGGGAGTAGGGAGTAGGGAGTGTGGGAAGTGTGGGAAGGGTCGGAAGTGTGGGGAGGGTCGGAAGTGTGGGGAGTGTGGGAAGTGTCGGGAGGGTGGGAAGTGTGGGGAGTGTGGGGAGGGTGGGAAGTGTCGGGAGGGTGGGAAGTGTGGGAAGTGTGGGAAGTGTGGGAAGTGTCGGAAGTGTGGGAAGTGTCGGGAGGGTGGGAAGTGTCGGGAGTGTGGGAAGTGTCGGGAGAAAAAGACACCTAGAAACAAAAATCTATTGCACAGTTTTAGAGAGTGGAAGAGCA
>NZ_JAAHHT010000227.1 GCF_010672085.1 Okeania sp. SIO3I5 | reverse complement strand
CTTGGCAATTTTTGTCGCATAACTTTCTGGGAGGAACTGCTAAACAAATCTGCTCATATACCCATTCTTGAGGATTAAAATCTCCATCTGGAGGCAAAGTTTCTACTAAATGAACTCCTAACTCATTACTCATTACTCCTCAGTAATACGATAACTAATTACCCGGATTCTATATCACACTTCCCACACGAACCAATCATAGATCCCAAACGGGTTCTATAGATAATTGCACTTACCGCAAAACAGGATTTCGAGAAGCTCAACCAGACCTTTCCTATTATATAGGAGAAAATGCTGATGTCATTCCTTGGGAAATATCTATGTAGGGGCGATTTCCGGCGGAATGCTGCGCAAACGCGAATCGCCCGTACATAAGAAACCGGGTTTGTGGGAGGTTAATGGTAGGGACGTTGCTTGAGCATTAATGCGTTTTCCTTACGGAATGCTACGCAAACATGTCGCGCAGCGTTAGCAGAGCTTTGCGTCAGCAAAACGTCCGTACTAGGGCATTTGATACTTTCCCCGGTTTCTCTGTTTTTTTTATTTTGCTTTGTTGGGTTTCACTTTGCTTTACCCAACCTACATTTTTAGGTGTGTCATACTGATAACTGATAACTGAATTTAGCTTGGTTCTGGAATCGTAATATCTATGGAAGTAATTTTAATCCCATTTCCCAGACTACTGAGAGGCGGTTGAATTTCCTCTTTATTACCCACAACTAAAGTTACCATTTGCTCTGGTTGCAAATATTTTTGAGCTACTCTTTGCACATCTGCAACCGTAATTTTTTCCAATTCCTCGCGATAACGGAAAATGAAATCTTGAGGATAATCATAATATTCATATCGCATCAAACGGGATAAGGTTTGAGCTGGATCTTGAAAGTTGAAAATAAATGAATTCAGGGTAGAATCTTTGGCGTGCTGAAGTTCCTCTTGTGTAATAGGTTGGGTGCGGATACGTTCAATTTCTTCGTTAACAGACTGGATGAATGGCACAGTTGCATCGGAACGAGTTTCACCACCAGCGATGAATACTCCTGGATAATCATAGTTAGGACTCCAATAAGCAGAAACAGAATACGCTAAACCTTGGCGCGATCTAATATTATTAAACAAACGCCCTCCCAAACCATTGAGGACGCTATTCATTATGTTCAAAGCTGTATAATCAGGATTATCTAATTTTCCGCCTAAATGCCCCATTTGTATATAACTTTGATTTAGCTGAGATTGTTCGATAAAGAATATATCGCCAACTTCAGCTTGAGTAACAGTCGGTAGAGGAGATTTTACTACCTTAGTGCTTGGTTTCCAGTCTCCTAGTTGTTCTTTAATGAGCGATCGCATCTGTTTGGTCTTAAAATCTCCTACTATTCCTAAAATCATATTCTCAGGATGAAAATATTTGGCATAGAAATCTCTTAAATCTTCCTGGGAAATATTATTGAGAGTTTCATATTCAACAGTTCGAGCATAAGGACTTTCTGTACCATAAATCAACTTTTGGAACTCGCGATCGGCAATAGATTCAGGATCGTCATTCCGACGAGCAATGCTACCTTGCCATTGTTGTTTAGCAAGCTCTAATTTTTCTTCAGTAAATGCAGGTTCGCGAATGACTTCGGCAAATAATCCGAATACTTTTGTCAAGTCTTCAGTCAGACAACTAAATCTAGCGCTACCAGCAGTACCACCGATACCTGTTTCTACTGCTGCTGCTTTTTGTTCCAGTAGTTGGTTTATTTGTTCGGGGGAATTTTGAGTTGTGCCTCCCGTACGCATAACAGTTCCGGTTAAGTCTGCTAAACCTACTTTATTTTCTGGTTCAAATCTCGAACCAGTCCGGAATAGGGCAGCTCCACTAATTAGGGGCAGTTCATGGTCTTCCATCAGATACACAATTATGCCATTTTTTAGTTTAAAGCGAGTGTAATTTGGTATTTCTAATTCTGGTAATGGTGGAAATTTTAGTTCCGTGTAATGTTTTGCTGGTGCTAGAGCAATAGCTGGCGATCGCCCTAGAATAGATAACAACATTATTATTACTAAAAATGCTGTTAAGACAAGTTTCGATCTAGTAATTTTCTTTTGGTTAGAAAGCATAGTCATTTCAGTTATCAGTTATCAGTTATCAGTTATCAGTAAGTCCAGCACCGAAATTTTTGGGATAGCTACAAATTACTCAAAGGTGTGTTACCGTCCAACGTATGATCTTACAGTTCAACCGTAGTTTGTGGTAAGTGTCTTTTCATGTTGCGCAGCAAAACGCACCCTACTGGACTCCAAATTTGGTAGGGGGTTTGGTGACCAAACCCCTACATCAGTTATCAGCTATCAGTAAGTCCAGCACCGAAATTTTTGGGATAGCTACAAATTACTCAAAGGTGTGTTACCGTCCAACGTATGATCTTACAGTTCAACCGTAGTTTGTGGTAAGTGTCTTTTCATGTTGCGCAGCAAAACGCACCCTACTGGACTCCAAATTTGGTAGGGGATTTGGTGACCAAACCCCTACAATGGTTAAACCATTGCCCATTGCCTATTCCCCATTCCCTAATTATCACTCAGGAAGTAATCTGCCAATAGTTCGGTTTTCTGCCACAAAAGTTTTTTGAGCAACACGCTGAATATCTTCTGCGGTTACAGCATTAATAGCATCCAACTCTTTAAATAAATTTTGCCACGAACCTGTTTTAACTTCGTAGTTCAAAAGAGCAGTTGCCATACCCATGTTAGAGTCAAGAGACCGCAACAGACCTGCTCGCGCTTGAGTCTTTACCCGTTTTAATTCTTCCTCAGAAACTGGTTCCGTTTTCAACCTTTCAATTTCTTTTTGCAAAGCTGCTCCTACTTCATCTATATTGCTGTCGGGAGCAGTCATGGCATAGAATAACATTAGGTTTGGGTATTTATCTCCTGGATAACCACTAAACCCTCTGGCGACAAGTGCAATTTTTTGTTTCTCAACTAATGACTGATAAAGGCGAGAAGTACGACCATCACTCATAATACTCGTAATCATATCATAAACTACACTATCGGGATGATTTATTGCTGGTCGATGATAACCTTCTATGTACCAAGGTTGCGACTGCAACTCCATCGTTACTTCCTTGGTTTCGGTTTGGGTAGGTTCCACAATCTTGAGTTTGGGCGGTCTTTCTTTGAGTTTGTAACGACCGAAATATATTTCTGCGAATTTTTTGACTTCTTTTGGATCGACATCTCCAACTATCCCTACAGTTAAATTACTAGGAACGTAGTGAGTATCAAAAAAATCGCGAACATTTTCTCTAGTTAAATTTTGTATATCCTCTGAAGAACCAATGACAGGGCGACGATAAGGATGTACTTGAAAAGCTTTCTTGAGGAATTGTTCTAATAATTGAGCAACGGGTGAATTTTCAGTGCGCGATCGCCTCTCTTCTAGAATTACTTGTTTTTCTTTGTAAAATTCCCTAAATACTGGTTCTAGAAATCTTTCTGACTCCAAAGACATCCATAATTCTAGTTTATTAGCAGGCAAACTGTAATAGTATTGGGTGTAGTCTGCGGAAGTTGCAGCATTAAGTCCTACTCCTCCTGCTTGTTGAACAATTTTCGAGAATTCATTTTGATTGACATATTGAGATGCCAACTTTTGAGCTTTCTCAAAGTCTGCTTTGAGTTGGGCAACCCGTTCAGTTTTGCCATCCGTTTCACTTTGCTGAATTTGTGCAAAGATCCGGTCTAATTTCTCTAAAGTTGGTTTTTCTGCTTCATAGTCTTTTGTGCCGATTTTTTTTGTACCTTTAAAAGCTAAATGTTCCAGGTAGTGAGCTACACCTGTTTTTCCGTCTGGTTCGTTTGCTCCACCCACATCAGCATAAATAGCAAAGGAGATGACGGGTGCATTATTTCTTTCTAGAACGATGAATTTCATGCCATTATCTAGGCGAAATTCTGTTACTTTTTTAATTACTCGGTCTAAGTACGGTTTGATTGAGATTTGCTCAGGAGTAGATTCCCTTGCTAAGGCCATATTATTTGGAAACCCAAGCCAAAATAAACTTATGGCAATCAAACAAAGCCATAAGTTTAGCGATCGCAACTTTAGCCTGTCTATGTCAAAGCTAGCAGTAATTATTTTTTTATACCACACTAGAAGTACCATAGATATTATATATATTGGGCAATAAGAACTTAATCCTTTTCTATTATACAGGACTTACGCAAAAAATGAAATCATACACCATCTTTAGGGGCAATTTCCGTTTGTCATGCTCCTAATTAAGCGAATCGCCCCTACTAGATATGGAGGTTTTGCGTAAGTCCTGTTATATACAATCAGGTTATACAGTATATGTTTATAATTCTAAAATTGCTTTAATATTTAATCTCCCCCACTCCCTACTCCCTACTCCCTAATTTGTTAATTAATCATTAAATTATTCAATTATAAACCTAATAAAGCTACAAGTAGTTAAAGTAAGATAAAAAAAGTATAGCAGTCGAAGCAAAAGTTAGGACATTTATAAATCCTGTTTGCGGAAATGCTCCGCAAAAAAAATCCTTTGACAGTTTACTATTCCCTATTCCCTATTCCCTAGCGCTACGCGCTATAAGATAAAAAATTAAAAAAATTAACTATTATGAAAGTTTTTACTCAGTTCCAAGCTCCAGAAAAACAGACACGCACTACCATCTTACAAACAGCTCAAAGATTGTTTGCTAAACATGGATATGATGGTACTACAATTCGCGAACTAGCAAAACAAGCAGGAGTAGCAGAAGGTACCCTGTTTCATTATTTTAGCAATAAAAAGAAGATTTTGATAGAGTTAGCTACAGAAGGATGGGTAGAAATTCTGACAGATTTATTAACAGAATTGAGTGAGATGTCTAGTTATAAAGCTGTAGCACAGGTGATGCGTCGCCGGATGCTAAATATTAGTCACAATGCAGATATGATGAAAGTCTGTTTCTTGGAAGCGCAGTTTCATCCAGAATTGAGAGATCAAATTCAATCGGAAGTTATTGGGAAAATGACTGATGTGGCGGAGGCTTTTTTTGCAACAGCGATGGAACGGGGTGTATATCGGCAAATGAATCCAAAACTTGTGGCGCGGGTATTTGTAGGAATGTTTGCGATCGCTGGTTTTAGTCAAAAGACGTTATTAGATCCTGACGCTTCTCCCCAAGCAATGCAAGAAATGGCTGAGGGATTAGCTGATATTTTCTTGAATGGTGTTTTGGTTAAGGAAGAGTAGGTGAAGGAGGGGAATATGGGCAGTATTGAATCTAAGTGGCACTTAGGTATTGTGCTACTTACGAAGATCGCCATCTCCCCATCCCCAAATTAATCTAAGGGTTAGGTGCTTCCGGACTGAGAATAATGGTATATTCTCCGCGATCGCTCTGCTGAATAACTACAACTGGAGGACTAACATTTGAGGGGGCGTTTTTTGGGAGGGAGGGAAATATATAATATTGACCATCTGTATCAAATAGCAGTCGCCAGATAATTTGGAGAGATTTAGGCTGAGTTTTGTCATTGTAATCTCGTTCTAGTAACTCTTTATATAATTCTATATCTCCGATTATACGAAAATTGCTAATATTAGGATTGTCTGTTAAGTCACGAATTTTTCTGCCTAATGGAAGTTGGTTTTCTGGAGTTATTAAAGTTACTACTGGTAAAGATGATGTTTCGTTGTAAGCGTCTTGAATAGCATCAATATTTCCTTGAGTTTTACCAAGGAAAAATAGGGTCATTAATAACCAAAAAATTACGACTATTTCTTTAATTAAAGCTTGGTCATAATGTTGATAGTTAATTTCTGCAAAATAAAAAAATGATTGAATATTACGGGTTATTTTAGGGCGTTTAATTTTCCCAATCCATCCCAATAATTTCCAACCCAACTTCTTAATGATTTTATCTAATTCTTGAGTTGAAAATTTAATCAGATGAAAAAGAATTGGAACTATAATTGGAAGCAAGATAAAAGAAGCGATCGCTATCCAAATAGTACGGAATAAAGTTGATAAGTCTCCAGTGGCTAAGTTACCAAAAAATACTTGTATTGGTACTATTAAAAATGATTCAAATGGTAAATCTAGGCTGGTTACTTCTAGTTGAAAATAACCGAAATAAGCCCAACGATAAATCCAACCTGTGAAATATAAACCTATTCCTAAAAAACTTAATAATCCAGCAATTTTTCCCAACATATTTGTAAATCTAAATTGTTTGATAATTTATTAACTGCTATATACCATGCCTAATATAGCAACCCGCACATTTTTATGACAAGGAATCAAGGCAAAATAATATTGTTTAATATTTCCGGAACATAAAATTTAATAATTGTAGAAATTAGTAATAAGTAGTTTTTTTATAAAAAAATGAAGGTAACTAAAATTACAATTATTTTCCTAGTGGCCTGTCTAACTTTAGGGTGTCAAGATAGAAGACAAGGGATAACTAACCCCGAACCTATTGTAGAAGCTGAAGCTAAATCAACCGAACAACCTATTCCTTTTTCCTTTCCTACTAAAGCAACAGTGGTACTAAAAGATGGTCGTAGTAGATCGGGTAAAATAACAGATATTAATACTCAAAATATTACTATTCAAAAAGGTCAAAGTATTGCTAAAGAAGCGATCGCTAATATTTCTCGGATTGACTTTAATGGAGATATTTGGTGGCCAGCTTCTAGTAAGATTATGAAGTTTCGTGGGGATAAAGATGGAATAAATATGCAAGGTAAACCCCGACGTTTTCAATTACGAATGGATGGCTTGGAATGGGAGGATGCAGAGAACGGTGTTGCAATAGTTAAACCTGAATCTGTAATTGGAGTAGATGATGAGAGAACAGATTTACTTCAAACTATTATCAGGAATCCTGAAAAAAGTCGTTATATTGTCAGTAAAATGGAATTTGTACCGGAAGAACAAATTTTAATTATTACTGCTACTTCTCGATCGAGAACAGAATAGATATCTCTAAAAATTAATAGTTAATTTTTCAAAATTTGTCTAGCATAATTTCTACAATTTTAATGTTCATATTGGAAATTTCTGGAGAGTTTCATTAACCAATGTTGAGTGGTTGGTCAAAATCCGATTTTTTGCCAGTGGGAGCATCTTGCTATCATTATCCTCAAACTATTTGACCTAATTATTTATTTCAGGAAAATAAGACTATGAAACGAATTATTATTACTTCTTTAATCGGAATCACAACCCTAACTACAACTGCCCTAACACTGCCACTATTATCACAAGAGAGTTACACCCGAACTTCCAACTCTCAGATAGAAAAGTTAGATAGCTCTCAGACAGAAAAGTTAGAGCAACTAATAAAAACAGCACAAGAACAAATAGATCGATACCAATCTCAGGAGTCTATAGAAACGCTTCAAGAAGCTTTAGCTATTGCTAGAAAAATCAAAGACCGAGAAAACGAAGCATTAGCAAACTTTTGTCTTGGTCTTAACTACGAGCGTATAGGCAAACCACAAAAAGCATTAAGCTTGTACAATAAAGCTTTGATGATTTCTCGGAAAGTGGGCGATCGCTCGGGAGTTGGTACTACTCTCAATAGTATTGGTGAAGTTTACCGCAAAATAGGTAAACCTCAAAAGGCATTAGAATACTTCGAGCAAGCTTTACCTATCAGGAGGGAAGTGAAGAGTCTCTCTGGAGTTGCTACTACTCTCAATAATATTGGTGCGGTTTATGCCGATATAGGTAAACCCGAAAAAGCATTAGAATATTACCAGCAAGCTTTACCTATCGTGCGAGAAGTGAACAATCGTTCTGGAGAAGCTCATACTCTCAATAATATTGGTCTAGTTTACAACAGTATTGGTCAACCCGAAAAAGCATTAGAATACTACCAGCAAGCTTTATCTATCGTGCGAGAAGTGAACAATGGCTCTGGAGTTGCTAGTATTCTCAATAATATTGCTGCAGTTTACAACAATATTGGTCAACCCGAAAAAGCATTAGAATACTTCGAGCAAGCTTTACCTATCAGGAGGGAGGTAAGCGATCGCTCGGGAGTTGCTACTACTCTCAATAATATTGCTGCAGTTTACGGCAGTATAGGTAAACCCGAAAAAGCATTAGAATACTATCAGCAAGCTTTACCTATCTTGCGAGAAATGAAAAATCGCTCTGGAGTTGCTACTATTCTCAATAATATTGGTGTAGTTTACGACAATATTGGTCAACCCCGAAAAGCATTAGAATACTACCAGCAAGCTTTACCTATCACGAGGGAAGTGAAGAATCGCTCTCTAGAAGCTACTACTCTCAGTAATATTGCTACAGTTTATCACAAGATAGGTAAACCCGAAAAAGCATTAGAATACTTCGAGCAAGCTTTACCCATCAGTCGGAAAGTAAACGATCGCTCGGGAGTTGCTACTACTCTCAATAATATTGCTGCAGTTTACAACAATATTGGTCAACCCGAAAAAGCATTAGAATACTACCAGCAAGCTTTAACTATCAGTCGGAAAGTAAACGATCGCTCTCAAGAAGCTACTACTCTCAGTAATATTGGTGCTGTTTACAGCGATATTGGTCAACCCGAAAAAGCATTAGAATACTACCAGCAAGCTTTACTTATCACGAGGGAAGTGAACGATCGCTCTGGAGTTGCTGTTACTCTCAATAATATTGGTGGAGTGTACGGCAGTATAGGTAAACCTCAAAAGGCATTAGAAAAATACCAGCAAGCTTTACTTATCAGTCAGGAAGTAAACGATCGCTCTCAAGAAGCTACTACTCTCAGTAATATTGGTGCAGTTTACGACAAGATAGGTCAACCTGAAAAAGCATTAGAATACTTCGAGCAAGCTTTACTTATCAGCAAAGAAGTAGGCGATCGCTCGGGAGTTGCTATTACTCTCAATAATATTGGTGCAGTTTACAGTGATATTGGTAAACCCCAAAAAGCATTAGAAAAATACGAGCAAACTTTAACTATCTTCCAAGAAGTGGGCGATCGCCCGCGAGTTGCTACTACTCTCAATAATATTGGTGGAGTTTACAGCGATATAGGTGAACCAGAAAAAGCATTAGAATACTACCAGGAAGCTTTAACTATCTTCCGGGAAGTAGGCGATCGCTCTGGAGTTGCTACTACTCTCAATAATATTGGTCTAGTTTACAGCAGTACAGGTAAACCAAAAAAGGCGCGAGAATATTACCAGCAAGCTTTAACTATCTTCCGGGAAGTAGGCGATCGCTCGGGAGTTGCTACTACTCTCAATAATATTGGTGCAGTTGACAGTGATATTGGTAAACCCGAAGAAGCATTAGAATACTTCGAGCAAGCTTTACTTATCAGACGGGAAGTAGGCGATCGCTCGGGAGAAGCTAATTCTCTCAATCATATTGGTGGAGTTTACAGCGATATAGGTAAACCCGAAAAAGCATTAGAAAAATACCAGCAAGCTTTACTTATCAGACGGGAAGTAGGCGATCGCTCGGGAGTTGCTACTACTCTCAATAATATTGGTGCAGTCTACGGCAGTATAGGTAAACCCGAAGAAGCATTAGAATATTATCAGGAAGCTTTACCTATCTTGAAAGAAGTGGGCGATCGCTCGGGAGTTGGTACTACTTTCAATAATATTGGTGGAGTTTACAGCGATATAGGTAAACCCGAAAAAGCATTAGAATACTACCAGCAAGCTTTACTTATCAGACGAGAAGTAGGCGATCGTTCGGGAGTTGGTATTACTCTCAATAATATTGGTGCAGTTTACAGCGATATGGGTCAACCAAAAAAGGCACAAGAATACTTCGAGCAAGCTTTACTTATCTTGCAAGAAGTGGGCGATCGCTTTGGGGAAGCTAATACTCTCAATAATATTGGTAAAGTTTACAGCGATATGGGTAAAACCCAAAAAGCATTAGAAAAATACGAGCAAGCTTTACTTATCAGAAAGGAAGTGGGCGATCGCTCGGGAGTTGCTGTTACTCTCAATAATATTGGTACAGTTTACGAGAAGATAGGTAAACCCGAAAAGGCATTAGAAAAATACCAGCAAGCTTTACAGATCGCCAGGGAAGTGAAAAATCGCTTTGGGGAAGCTACTACTCTCAATAATATTGGTCTAGTTTACGACAAGATAGGTAAACCCGAAAAGGCATTAGAAAAATACGGGCAAGCTTTACTTATCAGTCGGGAAGTAGGCTATCGCTCAGGAGAAGCTACTTATCTCAATAATATTGGTGCAGTCTACGGCAGTATAGGTAAACCCGAAAAAGCATTAGAATACTTGGAGGAAGCTTTACTTATCAGACAGGAAGTAGGCGATCGCTCGGGAGTTGCTAATTCTCTAAATAATATTGGTGCAGTTTACAACAGTACTGGTGAACCCCAAAAGGGATTAGAAAAATACCAGCAAGCTTTACCTATCTTGCGGGAAGTGAAAAATCGCTTTGGGGAAGCTACTACTCTCAATAATATTGGTGCAGTTTACAGCGATATGAGTCAACCCCAAGAGGGATTAGAATACTTCGAGGCAGCTTTACTTATCAGACAGGAAGTGGGGGATCGCTCGGGAGTTGGTACTACTCTCAATAGTATTGGTGGAGTTTACCACAAGATAGGCAACCCCCAAAAGGCATTAGAATACTACCAGCAAGCTTTAGTTATCGGCCGGGAAGTGAGCGATCGCTTTGGGGAAGCTACTTATCTCAATAATATTGGTCGAGTTTACGACAATATAGGTAAACCCCAAAAGGCATTAGAATACTTGGAGCAAGCTTTACCTATCTTGCGGGAAGTGAAAAATCGCTTTGGGGAAGCTAATACTCTCAATAATATTGGTCTAGTTTACAGCGATATGGGTGAAACCCAAAAAGCGTTAGAATACTACCAAAAAGCTTTACCCATCTCACGAGAAGTGAGCGATCGCTTTGGAGTTGGTGTTATTCTCAGTAATATTGGTCGAGTTTACTACAAAATAGGTGAACTCCAAAGGGCATTAGAATACTACCAAAAAGCTTTACCCATCTCACAAAAAGTCGGCGATCGTTCTAGAGTTGCTAATATTCTCAACAATATTGCTTATGTTTATCGAGATACCAACCAACCAGAGAAAGCCATAAAAAATTGGGAAGACTCATTAACAATGATCCTAGAAATGCGTGCGGGGTTAAAAAAAGAAAACCGTAAAGCTTTTTTAGCAGATGGAGATAATAAGGGAGCAGCGATCGCTCTTGTCAATATCCTCATTGAGCAAAACAAACCTGATGATGCCTGGAAATGGTATAACTTAGCTACTACTTTCGATATCGCTGACTACACTCGTCTTATTGATGCCAAAGTCAAAAACCCAGAAGCTCAAAAACAGATTAACGAATGGCAACAAAACAATCAACAATTACAATTTCTCTATGGGAAAGTAGAAGATAAATGGACTCCCCAACTTTCTAAACAAATTAACCAGTTACAAGCAGAAACCAACCAACTTGCAGAAAACATTAGCAAAGAATACCCAGAAGTTGCGGAGCTTTTTGAGTTCAAACCCAAAGATATCAACCAACTAAAAGCCAATATTGCACCGGGTACCGTTGTTATTCAACCAGCTCTTTTAACTGGTGTTGCAGATGTTCCCGATAGCATCGCTATATTTTTGGTTACCAGAGATAAACCTGTCTTAGTTAAAAAATTTCCTATAGACGATCAAAAATTTGATGACATCCTCACAGAATATCGCCAGCAACTAGAAAACCCCAACGCCGGCGGCTACAAGATTAACCGAAAAAAACTCTATGACTATTTGATTCGTCCGATGTCAGCAGAAATAGCTGCTTACTCCCCCAAACAACTTGCCATCATCGCCACCGGGAAATTACGTTATATTCCCTTTGAAACCCTATTTGATAATCAAACAAACCAATATTTACTTGAAAAATATCCCATCCACTATCTCACCCGCATCTCTGGAAACAAAAAACCAGAGTCAAATATCCTGGAATTTTTGCAGTACAATGCTTTAGCATTAATAGGATTTATCAATAAATCTTTATTTCATAATGCTAATACTTTCATGGAACAAAGCCCCCTGAAAGTATTAGCATTTGGAAATCCCCAGCCCACAAAAGAAGGTGAAGGTCTCCCTGGAGCAGAAGCAGAAGCCAAAGCGGTAGCCAAAATTTTATCAAGCAAATATTACATTAGAGAAGAGGCAACCCTGACTCGTTTCCAAAACGAATCCCTTGGTTTTCCTATAGTGCATCTCGCCACCCACGGTTGCGTTCAAAAAGGTGGTTGCCCTGATGTCGGTTTAGAGGAAAATACTATTTTGTTTGCTAACAATGAAACTTTTAATATCAAAGATCCTGCCAGTTTAGGATTAGAAAATACAGATTTAATCGTTTTGAGTGCTTGCCAAACTGCCATGGAAGCTAACTCCAACGGTGAAGAAATAGCGGGATTTGCCTATTTATTTGAGCGTGCAGGTGCGGATGCTGTGATTGCCAGTTTATGGAATGCGGAAGATGAGACAACGAAGGAAATTATGGTGAAATTTTATCAGAATTTGCAACAAGGAATGACCAAGGTGGAGGCATTACGTCAGGCGAAGTTAAGTTATATTAGGCAGAATAAGAGCGATACTCCGTTTTTTTGGTCGCCTTTGATTTTAATTGGAGAAGGAAGTATTTGAAGTTAACTAATATTATGTCCGGTTAAAAGGAGTCAGGAGTCAGGAGTCAGGAGTCAGGAGGGAAGAAAAGAGAGTTTGAATGTATAAGGAGGAGAAAGTTTTTTGATCACTAATTATCAGGACTTACGCAAAATATCGAATTATACACCACCTGTAGGGGCTTTCCGGCCGGAAAGCCCCTACGACTCCTGAGTTAAGCAATCTATAACTGTTTCACCGGATTTGATATTGTCCTACTTTGTAAAAGTAATTTTGCTAATATTTTGCTAATATTCCAAGCATCATCTGCACCTCTATGATGAGTTCCTTCTAAGGGAATATCTAATAATTTTAAAGCATTTGCCATCCCGACTTCTTTGGGTAAAGCATGAACCAGAGCAAACAAAGTTTTTACATTAATATGTCTAATGCCAAAAGGATATTTTACGCCTCTAGATAAACATTGTTTCTCAAACATATTTTTGTCATATTCGCCCCAACTTGCCCAGACTTGTTGTAAAGATTCATATTTTTTCCGTAGTTTTAAACAAGCTTCAGAAAAAGTAATTCCTTGGTCAACTTCTGATTGAGTTAAAGTTGTAAGTTCGGTACAAAATTTGCTAATTTGGGAACGTTCTGGTCTTACTAAAATACTTTCTTTTTCAATAGGTTTAGCTAAAGCTACATCAACAATACAAATCCCAATTTCAATTATTTCACTTTCTTGATCTGGCGGGGGATTTTTCTCCCAACAAGTAGCTTCAATATCAATAACAATAATTTTGTTTAGCTTAATAGTCATAAATTAAGGAAGGCAGAATTTAAACAATTAATAATTAATAATTAATAATGAATAATTAATTATTACCTCTTCTTTTCAAGGAGAGGTAATAATTAATCATGAAAATTTTTTCTTGTTTATCCTTAAAAGGAGAGGGTTTAAACCTTAATTATTTGGTAAAGGAAGGCAGAAGGCAAAAGGAAAGAAAAGGTATTTATGGGAGAAAGTTTTTTGAGTGCTGATTATTCGGACATAATATTAACAGGACTTACGCAAATTATTAGACAATAAGCTATCCGTAGAGGGCGAATGCCATTCGCCCATCTAGCGAATGGCATTCGCCCCTACGAGATATGGGGGTTCTGCGTAAGTCCTCATTAATTCATATAATATAGCACTACGCATTAAGGTTAGGACATTTATAAATCCTGTTTGCGGAGCATTTCCCTATAAGAAAAACCTTTTCACAATCTGCTATTCCCTATTCCCTATTCCCTATTCCCTAGCGCTATAACTTAAATTACGAGGAAGATTATGACTGATACTAAAATTTTTCACCTAATTAACCGTCTTAGTTTCGGACCAACTCCTGGACAAATTGAAAAGATTAAAAAGATTGGTATAGAAACTTATATTCAATCTCAACTACAACCTGATTCTATTCCTTATCCAAAAGTGTTAATTCAAAAGCTAGAATATCTCGATACATTACCTCTAAATCCTGGTGAAATAACTACAGAATTACAACAACTTCAACAACAGGGAAAAGAATTTCAATTAAACCGGGTAGCATTAAATAGAATCAAAGTACGTTTTGAACAAAAAATATTTTTACAAGCTACTAAAGGTCGTTTTTTACGAACATTAGAAAGTCCGCGTCATTTAGAAGAAGTGATAGTAGATTTTTGGTACAATCACTTTAATGTTTTTGGTCGTCAAGGACTCAATCGTTTATATTTTAGTTCCTACGAACAGCAGGCAATTCGACCCCATGCTTTGGGAAAATTTAGAGAATTATTAGGAGCTACTGCTCATCATCCAGCCATGTTAATTTATTTAGATAATTGGCAAAGTTATCGGGGTAAAATTAATGAAAATTATGCCAGAGAATTATTAGAATTACATACTTTAGGTGTGGATGGAGGCTACAGTCAAAATGATGTGATTGCTTTAGCAAAAATTTTTACTGGTTGGGGTCTACCTCCTAATAATAAAAGAGCGGAAGATCGAGATGGATTTTATTTTGATGAAAAACGTCACGAACCAGGAGATAAATTTTTTCTCGGACAAACGATTAAAGAAAATGGCATTGCTGAAGGAGAAACTGCTTTAGATATTTTAGCTAGTCATCCTGCCACGGCTAAACATATTAGTTATAAATTAGCTCAAACTTTTGTTTTAGACCAACCTCCAGAATCTTTAGTTAATGTTTTAGCTAAGAGTTTTTTGGAGAGTGGGGGTAATATTTCTCAGGTACTAAATACTCTCTTCAACAGTTCAGAATTTTGGCAGCTAGAGGTAAATAATTCTAAGTTTAAAAATCCTTATCGGTTTGTAGCTTCTGCCATGAGAGCTATTGGTAATGAAGTTGATAATTTTAGACCTATTAATGGCATTTTAGACCAGTTAGGAATGCCTCTTTATGGTTGTGTTACTCCCGACGGTTATAAAAATACAAAAGATGCTTGGTTAGATTCAGATACGATGATTCGACGTAGTAGTTTAGCTGTACCTTTATCTGGTGGTTTGTTGGGTAGAGGAAAACCTATTAGTGCAGAAAAATTAATGGCTACTTTAGGTAATAATTTTTCTGCTCAAACTCGTGCAGTAATTGATAAAAGTTCTGCTGATTTAAGGGCAGCTTTAATTTTTGGTAGTCCTGAATTTATGAGATATTGAAATCAATTCAAAAGTCAAAATTCAAAGTTCAAAAGTCAGAAAAGCTGTCATCAATTCAAAATTCAAAATTCAAAGTTCAAAAGTCAGAAAAGCTGTCATCAATTCAAAATTCAAAATTCAAAGTTCAAAAGTCAGAAAAGCTGTCATCAATTCAAAATTCAAAGTTCAAAAGTCAGAAAAGCTGTCATCAATTCAAAATTCAAAGTTCAAAAGTCAGAAAAGCTGTCATCAATTCAAAATTCAAAATTCAAAATTCAAAAGTCAGAAAAGCTGTCATCAATTCAAAATTCA
>NZ_JAAHHT010000226.1 GCF_010672085.1 Okeania sp. SIO3I5 | reverse complement strand
CCTGGAGTTCAGCCCTGTCCTCTTCCCCTCATCCTCCCCATCCTCCCCACCCTCCCCATCCTCCCCCTCCTCCCCACCCTCCCCATCCTCCCCATCCTCCCCATCCTCCCCACCCTCCCACAAGGGTTTCAAGAGTTAGTTATAAGGGATAGCTTAAAAAGGGGATGCAAGAGACCTAATTTTTTGGTAAGTGTTGCTATTATCTACTGTCTTTTACTATCTTGAAAATATACTTTTCCTAAAGCAGCAGGAGGGGTAGATTTACCTGCTAAACCAATTAATGCAAATAGAGCAATAATATAAGGTAACATCTCTAAAAATTGATAGGGAATATTGAGATTAAAAGCTTGAACTCTCAATTGCAAAGCTTCTGTTGCGCCAAATAATAAACAAGCTAAAACGGTATAAATTGGATGCCATCTACCAAATATTATGGCTGCTAAGGCAATAAAACCTTTGCCACTACTCATGCCTTCGGTGAAAAATTTTACATGAACTAATGCTAAATAAACTCCGCCTAAACTTGCCAAGCAACCGCTTAAACTTACGCTTAAATAACGCACTAAACTAACAGATATTCCGGCTGTTGCTGCTGCTTGGGGATATTCGCCGACTGCTCTTAAGGCTAAACCCCAACTGGTATTAAATATGATATAAGTAGAAACGGGAATTAATAGCCAAAGTAGATAAAATAATAGGTCTTGATTGAAAAATATTCCTAAAATTGGCAAGTCTTTTAATCCGAAAAAATTGATAGTTTCAATGGCTGGTAAAGCAATTGTGCCACTGTCAAATAATATTCTGGCTCCATAAGCTGTTAATCCTAATGTTGTTAAGTTTATTGCCAGACTTGAGACTATTTGATTGACTTTTAAATTGACACAAAGATAGGCATGAATTAAACCTAAAATTCCTCCGGCTAAAATTGCTATTAAGGTTCCGAGGTAGACATTTTCAGTGGTAATAGAAACAGCGGCACTGACAAAAGAGCCGGTTAATAGCATTCCTTCTAAAGCAATATTTAGAATGCCGGAACGTTCGGAAAATATTCCACCTAAAGCGGCAAAAGCTAGAGGTATAGAAAGTCGAATTGTGGCAGATAAATAGTCAGAGAAAAAGTCAATATTTGATAAATTCATAAGTTAAGATAAGTAGCTAGGTTTCAACAATTAATAATGAATAATTAATAATTAATAATTACTTTTCCTTGAAACTGATAGGATTGACTAATAATGAAAATTTTTGGTAGTCCTGCATTGTAATGGTGAAAATATATATTTTTTAATTTCTTCCCACACGGACCACACGGACCACACGGACCACACGGACCACACTCTCTCTACCATTCCTCAGCACCACCACCAAATTTTTATTTATTATCCCCTATCCAAGGGGAGGCTTTAAACCAAAATTTTTCGGTAATTAAACATCACTACCTCATTGCGACAGTCACTCCGTGGAAAGAAGCAATCTCAAAGATCGAGAAATTGCTTCGTTTTAGTGCAATAAGTGTAGCTTGGGTTGAGTCTCTAATAGACATCTCCAGTAATAAAAAATCAAATCAATTATCTCACAGAAATCATCAATTCTTTCTCCCTGCTCCCGGCTTTGTTGTAATAGCCATAGAACATCCGGTAGTGCCTCAAGGAAGTGTGGTCCGTGTGGTCCGTGTGGTCCGGGTGGGGAGACAGAGAAAGTAGGAGGAATGATTGTACCTGTATCTTTTTGGGAAGTGTCTGCCTTTGGTCCTAACTTTTTGGTCTTAAAGGCTGAAAAATTTTAACTTTTGTAGTTCCAAAAATGCGCTAAACCTTATATATCAGTGCTTTTAGATTCTATTTGCCGGCTCTACTAGGGCGTTTCCCACACTTTGCTAATGCACAACCCAACATCCGTTCTGCTTTTCGGTTGTCCCGGACATGAAAGGTGAACCTAGTGGCAGCTATATCACCCTCTTTCTATAGATTGATGCTTTATTCATTTATTTATTGGCCAATAGTTAAATCACTCAAAGCCTTTACAGGTATAAGTTTCAGCCTTTTTATTGTCAAATATGGCAGCTATATCACCCTCTGTCTATAGATTGATGCTTTATTCATTTATTGGCCAATAGTTAAATCACTCAAAGCCTTTACAGGTATAAGTTTCAGCTTTTTTTTTATCAAATATTGATGTTTGGATGCTCCCACTGCCGTGCTTTCTGACAAAGATCAAGAAAATGCACGACCATTACAATGCACTACTACCGATTTTTTGATGCCGAACCCGAGCGGATTTGATATGATTTATTTATTAGACTTCTTGCAGAAGTCAGGTATGGAGGTATGGAGGTATGGAGGGAATGAAATTGTTGATTTCAGCTCTTGAATTGATTTCATTTTTGATTTTTGGAGATGTCTATTGGACAATAGTTGGGTGGTGGTGCTGAGGAATGGTAGAGAGAGTGTGGGAGGTGTGGGAGGTGTGGGGAGTGTGGGAGGTGTGGGAGGTGTGGGAGGAGTGGGAGGAGTGGTCCGTGTGGTCCGTGTGGTCCGTGTGGTCCGTGTGGTCCGTGTGGGAATAAATTACAAAATATATATATTCGCCATTCCTCAGCAGGACTACCAATAGCTGTATAAGTATGAAGTTCATTGGCACAGCAAGTGCGGTAGCTATATGTTTTCATACAACAAAGCCATTCTAAATTCTGAATTCATTAGTTGTAGAAGTATGAAGTACATATGCTAGACTATTGTGCGGTAGCTATATGTTTTCATACAACAAAACCCCTGCTCCCTGCTACATCTATAGCAATAGTCAGGGCGATTAGGACATAGACTGATGATGAATCTTAGACTACGAAACACTTTTCCCACTGTTCCCTGTTCCCAGTTAAGTGTTCCCTGTTCCCTGCTATAAATTTAGTTTGATAAAAGTCATTTGTAGGGGTTTGGCAACCAAACCCCTACCGCGCTCTAGACTCAAACGCCAGACTTACTGCTAAAAACAATACTGTTAAACCTTGAATAGCATAAACAATGGTTATGGAAACTCCCGCACTACGTTGCATCACGTTCGCTCCACTCCTGAGAATGCCAAAAAATAGGGATGTTAAAATTACTGCTAGTGGGTTGCCTCGACTTAATAAGGCAATAGCGATCGCGTCAAAACCATAACCGGGAGAAAAGTTTTCAAACAACCGATATTTTGATCCTAATACTTCTGCGCTTCCTGCCAAACCTGCTAAACCTCCGGATAAACCCATGACTGCGAGAATAGTCTGGTTAACAGAAATTCCGGCGTAACGAGCTGCGGTAAGGTTTTGTCCGACGGCATCAACTTGATAACCGAAAGCTGTTAACGACAACACGACGGCTAAAATTATGGCAAGAGCTAACCCTAGTAAAATTCCGGCGTGAGCTTGAGTTTTGGGCAAAATTATCGGTAAACGTGCTGACTCGGCAATGAGAGGTGTGTAGGGACTGGGAGCGTCGGGGGCGATAAGTGGTTCATTTACCATGTAATTGACAAAATTTTGAGCGATGTAATTTAGGAGTAGGGTAGTCAGAACTTCATTTAAACCACGGGCGACTTTGAGATAACCAGCGATCGCTCCCCAAATCGCTCCGAGCAGAAAACCTGCTGTCAATGTTAGGGGTAAATGTATCCATATTGGGAAGTTAGGCAAATATAGTCCGGCGACGACACTACCTAAAGCACCCATATAAATTTGCCCTTCGCCACCGAGATTAAATAAACCTGCTCGTAATGCTATTAATATTCCTAAGCTTGCTAGTAATAGTGGGGTGGTTTTGCTGAGGGTGTCGCTGAAACCAAAATAGGTGGTTAGAGATTCTTGGAATAGAGCGGTGTAAGCGGTTACAGGGTTGGTTTTTGCTAGGAGCATTAAACCTGCTCCTGTTAATAAAGCGGCGAATACTGCGAATATTGGGAGTAGAATTGATTTGAGAATTTTCTGCATCATTTTGTAGTAGATCGTAGGTTGGGTTAAGCGACAGCGCAACCCAACATATACCTAAAGTTTTCACCTAATTTTTGGAGATACTTATTTGGTTGTTTTGTTGGGTTTCCTTTGCTCTGCAACGCTTGCGGGAACGTCAACCCAACCTATACAATGCTAATTTTTGGAGTAGTCCAGTAGGGTGTGTTAGCGAAGCGTAACGCACCGAAATATTTGGAATAGGCGGTGCGTTACATTTCATTTTCATGTTGCGCAGCAAAACGCACCCTACTAGATGGCTAAACGGTGCGTTACGGCGCAATGTTATGTTTGATAGTTCAACGGTAGTTTGTAGTAAGCGCCTAACGCACCCTACTGGATCTACTGTATCACCAGTGTTGGTTTTTGTTGGGTTTCCTCCGTCAACCCAACCTACACAATACTATAAACCGTAGGTTGGGTTAAGCGAGAGCGCAACCCAACAGATAACTTCTCGACTTGCTCTACCATTATGGCTGTATCAGCAGTGTTGATTTTTGTTGGGTTTCCTCCGTCAACCCAACCTACACAATACTATAAGTCTCTGCGCGAGAAAAGAGATCGCAAAACCTGCTCTCTAACTATCCTGGCCATGTCCTTTTCCAACCACCGAGGCCCGCATACAGGGAGATGCCCTTTGTAATCGGTATCTAAGGTGAATACTAGCTCTGAGTAATCTAACCATCCTTTTTTTTGATGCCATCCGACTGTGTTACGGAACTGTTGATATACTGCCTCATTATATTTTCTCGTACCACCCAAATTCTGATAAATTTTCTTTTGCACAGAAAAGCCAAACTTACCTAGACTATATTTTACCCAAAGCTGGTCTATTATGTGGAGGTCTTCGCCAGGAAATTTCTCTATATCTGTTTCCCCCAACGAACCTTCCTTCTTTCGCCCTGCAACTTGTAACATAACGCGATAAGTCTCCATATCCGCCTCTTTCCACTCACCAGCAGCTAGGAATTGACGAAGTTTGAAATATTTGGAAGGTATTCCTTTAGGTGAAACTTCCAGGAGTTTTTTAATCGATCTACTTTTTTTGGCAAAAATCCTACTATGGTTTTTTTGGTCGTTATTAGATTTTATTTGAGAGCAAAGTAATTGTTGAATTTTCAGGTAATTGTTAAGCCAATAATTGGCATTTCCTGTTGCCAGATCGCTGGGTTTAGATTCAGAAGTAAGTATGATAGAGTGATTTGATTGAAGAGATCGATTGACAGCATATTTTTCTAACTCAGCAAGTAGTTGATTATTATTCTTGAGTTCCAAAAGAAGACGGGGATATTTAAGCGTCAGTGCTGTAAACTTACTTATTTGTTCTATATTTAGTGTGTTTTTTTCAGCAAAAGTAACTCCAATAGAATAATAGGCAATATAAATCCTGAGTCTCAGTACATTAATATATTGTTTTAAACAACGGGGATTATAATCAAAAAAAGGAGCAACCATCTCTATAACTTTACCAAGACTTTTTGCATCTAAATCTTTTTCAAGAATTGGGAAAATATGTAAGTCTTGAGATGAATTGTCGGCATTTTTTTCTGAAACAGAACACTCTTCTGCCTCTGTTTTTTCCACTTCTTTAAATCTTCCAGGAAAAATAACTTTAGCAATTAAACTATGAGGAATCCAAAAAAAATGTTTTTCTGGAGAAGTTTTGATTTCTGCCTGCATTTCTGAGATTTTTTCAACCAAATTATCCAACATCTTTTGAGAAGGTGCAGGAACATAGAATGATAATTGCACAAACTTTTCCAGAAAGCTAAAACCATAATCAACCTTTTTGCCTAACTTCTGACTGTCATTTTCTTCTGCTTCATTTTCAGCGATCGCTGAAGCTAGAAAAGGAATAACATCTCTTTGTTTAAAACTTATTGCTGCTGCTATCTTTTCCCGATCCATACCCAAGATAAAAATTATTTTTGGGTCATTAGAAATCATCATATTTAGAGCTTGCAATAAATCTGCCGATTTATCAAGTTCACAACGATCAAGGTCATCAATAAATACATAAATCTTCTCATTTTCACCAACATAAGCATCAACAATTTTAGAAAAATCATCGTGAAACTTTTCAATAAAAGCAACTTGTTTATCATAATCAGGATGCTCAAGATATTGAGTCAAATCCATTTTCTGGTCGCCAATTAAATCCTTTAATATTGCCAGAAGTTTTCCTACTCCAGCCAACCCAGCACTATAACCTCCTAGTTGTAACCAAAAACTTAAAACTTGATTATTTTCATCCTCTTTATTATCAGTGTTTTGCTCGCCTTCTTTATTTTCCGCTTCTCCCTCAGAATCTGTTTTAACAATATCTGCCAACTTTTCATAAAAAGGAAAAATTCCCGCAAATTTATCTGGAAAAAATACAACAATTGGAATAGAAATAATAATAGTTGCCATTAACCAGATTATTACCAAAGTCTGGAGAAATTTCACTGGTTTATTTTTCCAGTCAAGACGATTACGGATTAGAATTAAGTAACTCCAGAAATTATATAAAATATCAGATAAATTGCGATTATTAGACAATTGTTCTAAAAAAGATAGAGCAAAAGTCGCCCAAAGAGATTCAGATTTTTCATGTCGCCAAGCATTAAACCAAACTGTTTGAGTTTCTTGCTTAAATTTTAATCTGAAAAATTTATAGATATCTGATACATCGCTGAAAATAATCCAGTCTTTTTTAATTCTCTGCCAAACTTTTTTTGACTCTTCCCGATGTAATTCTTTAGACTTCTTTTTAACCTCAGTTTCAAGTTGTTTCATAAAAGAAGATTTACCACTACCCCATTCACCCTCAATAGAAATAGTTAGTGGCGGTTTAGTATCTTTATGAGTTAAAAACTCAGTCATTGCTATGATATAAGGAGTAAAACCAAGTTCATCTTTTCTTGTAGGTTGGTCACCTACTGTAATAATTTGCTTTGAATTTTCTGTAGAATCTGGCATAATTTATCAGTTATCAATTATCAGTGTTTTGAGTCTATATAACAATTCCCATATTCGTGAGGTACAAAATTATTTGGTTTTAGGGAACACTTAACAGGGAACAGGGGAAAGGGAATAGGGAGTAGTAATTCTCGTTCCGTAGGAATAGATAAAGAAGAAAAACAACCGTACCTCACTAATTTGAGAAACACTATAGAATCTTACTTTTGATTATAGACATCTCGATTAATGAACTCAGAAGTCATATAGGAAAGCCTTTCGATTAGCGACGTACAGAAGTTGTTTTTGTAACAGGAATTTGAGCAAATCTCAAAAAACATTTCGCCTGAAAAGATGGGGTTGGACGACCCAATTATTTTGATCATAAAAAATAAAATCAATTATTGCATAGAAACCATCAATTATTTTCCCCTACTCTGTACAGACATTGCATGGAACTTCCCTATCTACTCCCTCTTTTCTGGAGATGTCTAATGAATCAAGATGTTGGGTTTCGATGTCTCAACCCAACCTACAATTTAACTTTGGAGTTGAGAGATTCATTCAAAAGGTAAAAACTCTAAGTTTGCTAAGGGTTTGGAGACCAAACCCCTACAATATTTAATTGTAACAATACTACTAGATTTGATATGAAATTGTGTTCGTTTAATGTTATAATTAACCCCAAAATTGATTAGCTATTAAGGAAAAAAAGTCGCAGTTTGCTAAGGGTTTGGAGACCAAACCCCTACAATATTGAACTGTAACAATACTACTGGATTTGATATGAAATTTTGTTCTTTTAATGTTATAATTAACCCCAAAAATTATTAGCTATTAAGGAAAAAAAGTCTAAGTTTGCTAAGGGTTTGGAGACCAAACCCCTACAATATTGAATTGTAACAATACTACTGGATTTGATATGAAATTTTGTTCGTTTAATGTTATAATTAACCCCAAAATTGATTAGCTATTAAGGAAAAAAAGTCGCAGTTTGCTAAGGGTTTGGAGACCAAACCCCTACAATATTGAATTGTAACAATACTACTGGATTTGATATGAAATTTTGTTCGTTTAATGTTATAATTAACCCCAAAATTTATCAGTAATTAAGGAAAAAAACTCTAAGTTTGCTAAGGGTTTGGAGACCAAACCCCTACAATATTGAATTGTAACAATACTACTAGATTTGATATGAAATTTTGTTCGTTTAATGTTATAATTAACCCCAAAATTTATCAGTAATTAAGGAAAAAAACTCTAAGTTTGCTAAGGGTTTGGAGACCAAACCCCTACAATATTGAACTGTAACAATACTACTAGATTTGATATAAAATTTTGTTCTTTTAATGTTATAATTAACCCCAAAATTGATTAGCTATTAAGGAAAAAAAGTCGCAGTTTGATGGGGATTTGGAGACCAAACCCCTACAATATTGAATTGTAACAATACTACTAGATTTGATATGAAATTTTGTTCTTTTAATGTTATAATTAACCAGAAAATTGATTAGCTATTAAGGAAAAAAAGTCGCAGTTTGATGGGGATTTGGAGACCAAACCCCTACAATATTGAATTGTAACAATACTACTAGATTTGATATGAAATTTTGTTCTTTTAATGTTATAATTAACCAGAAAATTGATTAGCTATTAAGGAAAAAAAGTCGCAGTTTGATGGGGATTTGGAGACCAAACTCCTACAATATTGAACTGTAACAATACTACTGGATTTGATATTAAATTTTGTTCTTTTAATGTTATAATTAACCAGAAAATTTGTCAGCAATTAAGGAAAAAAATCAATTATGACAACTTATTTAATCACAGGAACTAATCGTGGTATTGGCAAAGAATTATGTAAACAAGTTCATAGCAAAGGCAATAAAGTAATTGCTGTTTGTCGGCAGTCAGATAGCGAATTAGAAAATCTAGGAATTTCTGTCGAAACAGGAGTAAATATTACTTCAGAACAAGATGTAAATACTTTGGTTAATCGTCTCCAAGGAATCAAGTTAGACGTACTAATTAATAATGCCGGCATACTCGAAAGAAACTATCTAGATGATTTAGATTTTGATAGTATTCGCCAACAATTTGAAGTGAATGCTATAGGAACTTTACGCCTAACTCATGCTTTATTACCTTTGATAGAATCTGGTGGGAAAATTGCAATTATTACAAGTAGAATGGGTTCCATTGATGATAATACTTCCGGCGGTTCCTACGGTTATCGAATGTCAAAGGTTGCTGTTAGTATGGCAGGTAAATCTTTATCTGTCGATCTAAAACCACAGGGAATTTCTGTAGCAATTTTACATCCTGGTTTAGTTAACACTAGGATGACAAATTTTACAGGAATTTCTCCCGAAGAATCTGCCAAAAATTTATTAGCTAGAATTGATGAATTAAATTTAGAAAATACAGGTACTTTCTGGCACGCCAAGGGTGAAGTATTGCCTTGGTAATTTCAGTTATCAGCTTTTTCAGTTATCAGTTATCAGCTTTTTCAGTTATCAGCTTTTTCAGTTATCAGTTTTTTCAGTTATCAGTTTTTTCAGTTATCAGTTTTTTCAGTTATCAGCTTTTTCATTTATAAATTATTAGTAGAGGGTTTATAATTTACTGCTGTGAAAAAACTTAGAACTTAAAAGCTTATGGATATAAATAATAGTATTGTTTATCAGAAAGCTTACAAATTTGCTATTAGAATTGTCAAGGCTTATAAATATTTAACTGAGGAAAAAAAAGAATATGTATCATCTAAACAGCTTTTGAGAAGTGGAACATCTATTGGAGCAAACATAGCAGAAGCAAATGGAGGTATATCTCAAGCTGACTTTAGGGCAAAAATGTCAAAAGAAACTTTAGAAACAAAGTATTGGTTATCTCTCCTAAAAGATCTTGACTATATTGAAGAAAAAGCCTTTGAAAGTATTCATAAAGATGCAGATGAAATTGGCAAAATTTTATTTGCTATAGTAAAAAAGACTGAAAAAAACTGATAAACTGATAACTGGTACACTTATCGCTAATAACTGATAACTAATAACTGGTACACTTATCGCTAATAACTGATAACTAATAACTGGTACACTTATCGCTGATAACTGATAACTGATAACTGAAAAAGCTGATAACTGATAACTGATAACTGAAAAATATGCTGACCAGAATTAAAGAATTAGCAACTACCCTAGCACCCCGCCTAATTGAAATTCGTCGCCATATTCACTCCCACCCAGAATTAAGTGGCCAAGAACACCAAACTGCTGCATACGTAGCGGGTGTGTTGTCTTCCTGTGGTCTTCATGTGCGGGAAGCTATTGGCAAAACAGGAGTTCTCGGAGAACTCAAAGGCAGTAACAATACTCATCAATGGTTGGCCATTCGTAGTGATATGGATGCTTTGCCGATAACAGAATCTACTGATTTAGATTTTGCCTCCCGTAATCTTGGCATTATGCACGCCTGCGGTCACGATGTCCATACGACTGTGGGGTTAGGTACAGCAATGGTATTGTCTGAGTTGGGAGAACCCCTACCAGGAAATGTCCGTTTTCTGTTTCAACCTGCTGAGGAAATTGCCCAAGGTGCTAGTTGGATGATTAAAGATGGGGCGCTGGAGGATGTAGAGGCAATTTTAGGAGTCCATGTTTACCCGACTATTCCCGCAGGTTCGGTGGGTATTCGCCATGGGGTACTAACTGCTGCTGCTGATGACTTAGAATTGACAATTATTGGGGAATCTGGTCATGGTGCCCGCCCCCACGAAGCTACAGATGCCATTTGGATTGCTTCTCAGGTAATTACTAATTTACAACAGGCCATTAGTAGAACTCATAATCCTTTGAGACCTGTAGTGTTAACAATTGGTAAGATTAGTGGCGGAAGAGCGCCAAATGTGATAGCAGATCGAGTCAAAATGTCGGGAACTGTGCGATCGCTTCATCCAGAGACTCACAAAGCTTTACCTGGCTGGATTGAAAATATTGTGGCCAATGTTTGTAGTTCTTATGGCGCTAAGTATGAACTAAATTATTGTCAGGGAGTGCCTTCTGTACAAAATGATCCAGTGTTGACTCAGTTAGTCGAGTCGGTAGCTTTGGAAGCTTGGGGTAGCGATCGGGTTACTATTTTACCAGAACCTTCCCTTGGTGCAGAAGATTTTTCTATGTATCTTCAAAAAGTTCCTGGTATGATGTTTCGTCTGGGAGTTGGGTATAAAAATGAACATAATTATCCTCTTCATCATCCGATGTTCAAGGCAGATGAATCTTCTATTGTTACTTCTGTGGTGATTTTGGCTTATGCTGCTTACAAATATTGGCACGAACGCTAAAATTCAAAATTCAAAATTCAAAATTCAAAAATTTAATTTTTGCACTGCCGTACAAAAAAAATTTAAAGTCAGGATTTACGCAAAGCCACCATATCTCGTAGGGGCGAATGGCATTCGCCCCCTACAGATAGTTTATTATCTAAGAATTTGTGTAAGTCCTGAAAGTATTAAAATATGAACAGGACTTACGCACGGACACTAAATCCACTGAGGGCGAATGGCATTCGCCCCTACCAAATATGGCGGTTCTGCGTCAGTCCTGCTAATAACTGATAACTAAAAAAGCTGATAACTGAAAAAGCTGATAACTAACATAGGAGAAAAATTATGGCATCAGAACAAGAAGAACGGATTAAGCAATTGTTTATAATGGAAGCAGAAGAACATTTAGTAACCTTAGAAAATGGGTTGGTAGATTTGAAGTCTACAATGTCAGATTCTGAAACTATTAATGATATGTTTAGAGCAGCTCACTCTGTAAAAGGTGGAGCTGCTATGTTGGGAATGCACAGTGTTAAAAAGGTAGCTCACCGTTTAGAAGATTGTTTTAAAATAATTCGAGAAAATCCTGTTGATATTGATCAAACAATAGAATCTCAATTTTTACAAGGATATGATACTCTCAAAGACTTAGTAGAACGTCTCCAAGGCCCTTATGGTTTGAGGGAAGAAGAGGGAGAAGAAATAGTACAAAATGCTTTGCCTGTCTTTGCTGAGTTAGAAGCTAATTTGAATACTTTAGTTAGTGGTGGAACTGTTACTAAATCTACTACTGCTGCTGCTGGAAATGGAAAAGTACAAACTAATTTTGCTCAACAGGTAAAAGATAAATTAAAAGAAATGTTGGAGGTGTTTAAACAGGCTGATTCTCCAGATTCAAGAAAACAACTAATAGAGAGTTGTAATGGTTTGTTGAAGTTGGATGAAAATACAGAAATTTGGCAGACTTTAGTTACTGCTTCTCAAGATGCTCTGGCTAATTCTAAGTTATCTTATCAAATTCTAGCACCTCTGATTATTAAAGAGCTTAATACTGCTGGTGAGTTAATTCAAGCAGGAAAAGTAGAGGAAATAGTAGTTAGTAAAGATTTAAACGAAATCGCAAATTCTGCAAAAGCCACAACTTCTGAACAGAAAAAAGTAAGTTTACCAAAAGACCCGAAAGAAGTGGTGAAGCTAATTATTAAAAGTTGTGATGTTAAGCAACAGGAGGCGATCGCTAAGTTATTAGTTAAGCACGTTAAGTCTTCTAAAAATAATTAGGGAGGTAGGAGTTATTTCAGTTATTAGTTATCAGTAAAGAGTTAGGATAAATGGTGGATTATGAAGGATATAATCAAAACAATTATCTCTAAATTTTCTGCCTAATTTAATCTAATTTAATTGGGTATTCTTTACAATCAGGTGTTTTCCACAATAATTCATAACAGGGTTGTTTTTGTAATGCCTGATTTATTTGATTGATTATTTTCAGATATTCTAATTTTTGGGTTTGAATTTGATTGTCAAGACCTTCACTCTGGGGAATATTTTCTAATTCTTGAATTGCTTCTTGTAGTTCGTCTCTGGCAGTTTCTAATTGTGGTTTTTCTAAAGCAGTTTTGGCTTTACTAATGGCTGAATCTGCTTTTTTAGTTGCTGTGTCTAATATTGTTTCAATATTGCTTTCTGGTTTTTGGAATACTTCTTTAATCCTGTCAAAAATCTCTGCTGTATTAGCAATAATACCAACAATAGCAGCAATTATCGTTATTGTTGCCCCTATTATTGCTAATAACCTACCTTTTGCAGGTCGTGGAGAATTATTTTGAGAAGGATCTGAGGATTGTTTGGTCATTGGTAGTTTTGATTGGTTGCTTAAAGGATAATTTGATTATAGAGCGATCGCTTTTGGGAAATGTTCAACTTGGTAAAAGTAGATTGGGTTGAACGACAGTGAAACCCAACATATCAGCAGGGAGTGAGTTGGGTTGAGGTAACGAAACCCAACCTGCAAAGAATAATATCCTCCAGAACTTACGCAGTACCGCTATATATGGTGTATAGTTTGGTCAATATTCCTAATATTTCCACTATAATTAGCGCCATTGCGTAAATCCTCCTAGGCGTATTTTTTTGAGTTGATCTAGAGAGTATTGATACCATTGTTGGTTTCCTTGTTGTTTGAATAACTCGGCAGCTTTTTCCAAGTCTAACATGGCTTTTTTAACATTCTTATTACGGTAGTAAGCCATACCCCGATAATAGTAGGTACTAGCATCTTTAGAATTAAGTCGAATAGCTTGGTTATAGTCAGCGATCGCCTTTTCATATTCTCCTCTATTGTGGTGTTCAAAACCCTGACGAAAGTGACTTTCAGCATCCTGGGTTTGAGATGGAGTAGAATTACCAGAATTTCTGGCAGTCCGATTTCCTCTTGTCCGAGAAGAATAAGCAACGGGAGTAGAATCACCAGAATTTCTGATTCCAATGACCTGCACTTTTAACTCATACTCTCCTGACTCTCCTGCTTCATAAGAATTTGCCAATAACTTATAGGTTCCATCCTCTGGTAATGTAATTATAATTCTGGCATTTTTCTCTCCACCACTATCATCATCTTGAGCCAATTCTTGATCGTTTGAATTTAATAAAATTAAGTAGGAATCTATTTGATTGCTGCTCATATCAATAGAAATTTTTTGACCTGCTTTACCTTCAAAAGCGTAAAGGTCATAGTAACTATTGTCTACAGATAATACATTAGATTCTCTATCTAAATTGCCTTTTACTTCTATCAAAGCATTAAGGTCTAATTGTTTAGCAATCCCAAAAGGTGAAGCAACAGGAGTAGAATCACCAGAATTTCTGAGAGTCTGATTTTCTGTTGTCCGAGAAGGTGAGACCAAAGGAGTAGAATCACCAGAATTTCTGAGGGTCTGATTTTCTCTAGTCCGGGAAGGCCAAACAACATGAGTTCCCCTCACCACAACCCTGCCAACATCCTGTGGCATCTCCCGTAAAAAAGTTGAAATCAAAACCCCCTCCGCATCTCCACCTTCCGTCAATCCCACATGAATACCTACCAAATGCCCCCCCTCATTCAAAACTGCTCCCCCACTCATACCTTTATGCAAACCCTCACCAGGTTCAGTGGGTTGATAAGTCAAATTATCTCCTGCACGTCGGTTAGTCACCTTGGCAGGAGTAAACTGAAAACCATCCCTATTCTCAACTCCAGGCCAACCTCCCACATAAATTTGACTATTATTACTTAACTGACTCGCCTCCCCTACTTCCGCCACTTTATATTCCTCTTGACTTGCAAAAGTAACCACAGCTAAATCCTGCTTTGGGTAACGGCGTTGAATTTTTAGCTTAAGTCTTTCCACTTCTCCCCCCGGTTTGCTACTACGAACAACTACTTGATAATCATTTCGGTCTGGGAAAATATGGTTGGCAGTCAGCACATAATAAATAGCATCTTTTTTACCAATAATTACCCCCGAACCAGCAGCAGTAAATCTACCGCCTCCAGTAGTAACACTAGGAGTAACAATTTCTACAGTAATATTTTCAGCTAATCTATTTAGAGCAAGTAGACTTAAGGGTTCAGAAGGAGGGCAAATGTTCAACTTCAATGGTGTAGCAACTAAGCTTAGTAAGTGATCTAGAGCTTCATTAGGATCGCCACCACAAGATAACGTAAATAAAACTCGATCAGAGTTCTGATCGCTGCATTCTTCTCCTTGTCTAGGAACAGCACAGACAGCTGGCATATTATTTACTGTTCCAGTGGTTAGAGATTCTAGCGATCCATCCCGATCAAAACGTTCAAGTCTTCGAACTACTTCTTCACAATAAGTTTGAGGATTCCATTTGTTGTCGGTGTTTTTCCCATGAAAATTAATATATGGAATACCTGGTTCTCCAGGTATCTTGTAAAAGAAGGTTGGTACTCCATTATCGGTTCCGCAATAAAACTTGCTGCTAACTTGAGCTTGACTAGATTGCTCCCCAAGAAATATAGTGCTAGCAATTGATAGAACACCAAACACACATTTCCATAAAATTTGTTTAGTAATATGTTTCATTGTGGTTATTTTGTTATTTAAACCTTTAGCCTTCAAAGTCTCCCTTTCAAAGGGGGATTTAGGGGGATTGTACTAAATTTAATTCTAATCCAGAAGGGGATAAATCAACCAAAGTTTCTGATGGAATAGCCCAACTTAAACTAGATAAAAAATCCAAAGCTTGCTCTGGAGAAACAGCCAAAGAATCAGTCACCCGCGAACCATCTCTATAAAGATAAATATCAGGATTAACAAAAATAATCGGCTCTCCCATACCAATAATTCCGACTAACTGACCATAATTATTTAATAAAGGTCCGCCACTCATGCCATTATAAATACTCAAGTTATATCCAATT
>NZ_JAAHHT010000225.1 GCF_010672085.1 Okeania sp. SIO3I5 | reverse complement strand
TGAATGTTTAGCTTATGAAGGTATCCGAATCCTGGCCCTGGCTTTCATCCCGACGCTCCCCCTCCCCCCTTTCCAAGGGGGGTTAGGGGGGATGGAGAGCGCGGGACTTCCCGCCAGGAAAGTTAAAGTAGTCACGTTTATAAAGTCGGAAGCAATTTATAACTTTCAGGACTTACGCAAATTTTTAGACAACACGTTATTCCTAGGAGGGCGAATGCCATTCGCCCCTACATCTGGTGTATGTTTTCTTATGTTCCGTAAGTCCTGACTTTATTTTTCTAGAAAAAAAGCATTCTCCTGATGCTCAAACTCAGCCAAGGATAGCTCCTGACTCCTGTACGGGCGAACGGCCGTTCGCCCCTACTACTCTTGACTCCTGACTCCCCTAATTCAACAACCGAATTTGTGCTAAAACAAAAACAGCAGGAATCACACGACCATAATTTGTAGCGATCGCTCTCCAACCCAAATCTGCCAAAAACCAAGTCCACAACATCGGACCTAAAAATCCTAAAGCTGTCCGTACTGCCCCGTAACGCGCTGCACTAATAGCCATTCCTCGATTCGCCATTTGCATAGCAACGTGACTTTGAAACTGAGCTGCTGCTGTTGCTCCACCTCTGACTAATGCTGTTTTTGCCACTTGATATTTAGCAAAATGAATCGCAAATTGACAAGCCAACTGCTTTAGTAATATCGGTTTCAATACCGAATTCACAGCCAAGGCGGTACTACCTTTAAATAGTAAACTTAAGGGATTATTTTGTATTGATATTGGTATAGGCTGAGGAAAGGTACACTCAGCCAGAGAATTTTGTATATTTAGTGTTAATACTTCTTGCTCTGATTTTGGTAAACGTTTCCAGGTTCGGCCTAAAACATGAAGAAATACCTCTGCTTCTAAATCTGTGGTTGAAAGTTTTTGAGAGTAGGGAATCTTTAGATAACCACAGACCTTAATTAAAGCTTGCCGATAAGTTAATTTTTGAGTATTTCCACGCAATACCGTCATCCCATCCGCTGCCAGATAACGAAATCTCTGGTCTAGTGCATCTAACCAAGCATCGCGATCGCGACTTTGTACATCTATTGGTAGAGGAGTCTGGAAATAATCCAAAGGATTGATCCCGCGCCCAAACAAAAGTCCTGTTAACTGTTGTAACTCCTCTTCTGTTGCTAATTCCAGTGCTGCTGTTAGTTCATCCAACTTATATTCCCTCCAGACACACAAAGCACTATTATTATACTAAATTGAGTTTAACTAAGCCAACTATAGCCATTAAGAAATGATTTGTGATAAAAAACTGTAGGGGTTTGGTCTCCAAACCCAAGCCCCAAGGGATTTGGTCTCCAAACCCCAATGATTTGTGAGCAAAAACTGTAGGGGTTTGGTCTCCAAACCCAAGCGTCAAGGGATTTGGAAACCAAACCCCTACGATAAAATCTTACAACGTATTTAGGATTACCATAGCAAATTACAGCAGTTTTCATTTCGGTAGACCACCGTAGGGACGTTCCATGGAACGTCCCTACAAGGTTTTGGTTGTGCCGATGTGGTTCATCAATCTGAAAAGCCCTGTAAGCTTAACAAACTAATTATCATAACATAGAATATTTATCCTAATCTTAAAAATTATGAACACGCCAAAATTTGATATTGCCGTCATTGGTGCAGGTATGGCTGGTTTAATCTGCGCTCAAGAACTACAGAAGGCTGGTTATTCGGTGGTGGTGTTGGAAAAATCTAGGGGAGTGGGAGGTCGGATGGCAACTCGCCGAGTGTCAGGAAGTCGCGCCGATCATGGAGTACGTTACCTAGAACCCACAGGTACATTTTTGCAACAATTAATTCATAATCTAAAAACTAAAAAAAATAGTCCCGATGCGGAGCCAATTCTCCAACTTTGGACAGATAAGATTTATCAATTAACTCAACCCCAGGGACTACCACTTCCCATTCCCAAAAATTGCTATGTTGCGCCCCAGGGAATGAACTCTGTCGGCAAATTTCTTGCCCAAGATTTAGAGATTTGGTATAGTCGGCGAGTACAAACTATGCAACCACTAGCAGAAAAAAATTGGTATCTGAAGTTAGAAGTTACTAATAATGCTGCTACTGAAAAACCAACAGAAGTAATGGCGAAAGCTGTAGTTTTAGCTATCCCTACACCGCAAGCTTTAATGATTTTGGAAAAACCTGTTGCCGAAATACACCCAGAGTTTCTCAGTCATCTGCGTTTTGTGGAATATGACCCCTGTATCAGTGTGATGGCAGGATATTCTCTTGCACTACAGGAAAATTTACCAGAATGGCGAGCGATCGCTTTCCCCAATGATGACTATCTGGACTGGGTTGGTATTGATAGTAGCAAAAGAACCTATCCTACTCAACCTGTATTTGTGATTCAAAGTAGCGCCAAGTTTGCTACTACCCACCTTGACACCCCAGACTTACAACCAGTAGGTAAACAATTACTAGAGCATACAGCACAACATTTGTTGCCCTGGTTAAGCGCTCCAGAATGGTTGCAAGTTCACCCATGGGGTTATGCTTTTTGTCGTCAACCTTTGGATGTTTCTTGTCTGACTACAGAATTACCATTGCCATTAGTGGGTGCTGGTGACTGGTGCGGTGGTAATAATATAGAAGGTGCTTTTGCTTCTGGTTTAGCTGCAGCAAATTGGTTGAGTCATATCCTTCAATAACTAACAAAACTCGTTAAAATTCCTAAAATTTTCGGTAAATTCTTGACAGAATATTCTTCCAAATCAATTGTCATAAGCGTAGGTTGGGTTGAGCGACGAAACCCAACAACAATTTTGCTCCTCTACTCCCCTACTCCCTAATGTACAGTTTTAGCTGAAACAGTCCAGTAAAGTGCCCTAGACGGCTAATATTTAGACTCTGAAGAGTATTTAGAAATCCGTCACAGGGCACAATTAAATATGTCTCGCTCCACTTACACTTCCATTGCCTGCGGATTTGGAGAATAAGGTTCTACCATCAGTATTGGCGAAAATTCCTAGTTTGTAGAGGGTTTGGAGACCAAACCCCTACGAGCTTAAATTCTACCGATGCTACCGGATTTGATGTCATACCCTTCAATAACTAACAAAACTCGTTAAAATTCCTAAAATTTTCGGTAAATTCTTGACAGAATATTCTTCCAAATCAATTGTCATAGTTTGAGATTCTAACTCTAAAAACTGCCAAATAGTTCCAGTAGTAACAACCCCATAAATTAGAGAAATTTCCTGATCTTCTCTTTGATTAAAAATTTGGGCAGCAACCATTTCTGCCATACATTGAGCTAAACCAGACTTGATATTATCGTTTTTCGCTTCCACCAAAGCAACAACTGGTGCTTCAATCAAAAGTTGCAAGGTGGAACGACTAATAATAAAATCACAAAAACCATTCAATCCCTGTTCAATATCGACATTAAATTCTACCCCTGAAAAAATGCTTATTTGGTTGTTTAACTGTTTTTTGATTGCAAATAAAATCGGCGCAATAATTAATTCTGAACGAGCTTTTTCTGTACCAATAGCAACAGCTAACGGCAAGTAATATTCCAATGCTTCTTGTAAAAATTGACTTGGTGGAATTTCTGGCAAGTCATTAAATTTTCCCACGGTTTCAACTATAGTTAAATTAAAGGTTTTTTGCAAATATTCTATAGTGAGTTTACTGTAAGGCATGAGTCAGTTATCAGTTATCAGTTAACAGTTATCAGTAGCTCCTACTTCAGTAGGAGAAATACTGAATTTTCTTTTTTTATCCTCTTTAAAGAGGAGATTTGAGAGCTTATTTTATGGTCAGTACGCGCCAGACAATAAAACCTGCAAATAAAACATAACCTGCTACTCCTACCCAGTCTTGCCAACTTCCTGATAATTGAGTTTCCATCGTTTAACTTATTGTTGATTTTTTCTTAGATTATCATAATATAGCACTACCTGATCTTTTAGTTAGAACAATAAATTTGAGTTGCAAGGGAATAGGGAAGCTTGGGTTTGGAGACCAAACCCCTACTGTTTTTTCATCAATCATTCAAAAGAAGCTTGGGTTTGGAGACCAAACCCCTACTGTTTTTTCATCAATCATTCAAAAGAAACTTGGGTTTGGAGACCAAACCCCTACTGTTTTTTCATCAATCATTCAAAAGAAGCTTGGGTTTGGAGACCAAACCCCTACAGTTTTTTCATCAATCATTCAAAAGAAACTTGGGTTTGGAGACCAAACCCCTACAGTTTTTTCATCAATCATTCAAAACCTGCAAAATATCTCCTACTGCAAGCATTCCGTCACTATCAACGGTTGCTAATACCCCTGTGTAAGCATGACCATATTTTTCTTTCAACACCGACAATAACGGAACATCACGATCGCCTGTTTCTGGATCAACTTCAATATTCATACACCGCCCAATTTTAGCAGTAACAGTAATTTGAGCTTCACCCAAAGAAAACTTTTTCCCGACTAAATCAAATTCTGACCAAGCATCTATTCCTTCTACAACCACATTAGGGCGAAATCTGCGCACATCTAATATTTGACCAGTCTTTTCTCCCAAATCATCCATAGTTGCTTGACTAATAATAGAAATATGCGCCGGTTTCCTGTCAGGATAACGACTGGTTTTGCCATTTCCCACTAAATGCAAAGATGCTTTTTGAGGATGTCGCGCTCCTTTATTGGGTTCCAGAATAGTCAAATAATCTGTAAAAAAAGCACTCAGGCGATCGCGTCCTTCAGATAAATTTGTATTCTCGCTTATCAACTCAACCCCTCGCTGTCGCACCGTCAAAACCTCTGTTTCCCCGTCAAAATTACAATCTAAAGCAGCCAAACCAGGCCAGTCATTCTGTACAGCAAAATGCTTTTTACTCATCCAAGGTACAATCTCTGGTGGGTTAAGGTTGTCAGAGTCGAGAAACATCAGAGCAAATGCGCGATCGCCCATAATGCCATGATTTGCAGTGAGGGAAAAACCCTGACAAGTTTGAGGAGTTAATCCCTTAACTGGATGGATAAATAATTGTTTGACTGTTGGTAATTTCATGTTATTATATGATAGTTTGTGTTTGTAGTAACCAGCGTAGGTTGGGTTGAGGAACGTTTCGCTGCGCGACATGAAAAGCGCAGCTTATCCGCAGGATAAACCCAACAACAATTTAGAAGTCAGAAGTCAGAAGTCAAAAGTTACCTCATAATCAATAAATATCTGTTGGGTTGCGCTGGCGCTTAACCCAACCTACTATACTATTGTCCAATAAATAAATCATTATCTTCGGTATTAAAAAAAAGGCTGAAACTTATACCTGTAAAGGCTTTGAGCCATTTAACTATTGGCCAATAAATGAATAAAGCATCAATCTTTGATAAAAAATGCTGAAAGTTATGCCTGCAAAGGCTTTGAGCTATTTAACTATTGGCCAATAAATAAAGCATCAATAATCGAGATATGGTAATATAGCTGCCACTAGGTTCACCTTTCATCTCAGCTCTGGCAACCGAAAAGCGGAACAGATGTTCTATGGCTATTACAACAAAGCCAGTCAGAAGTCAAAAGTTACCTCATAATAAATAAACATTTGTTGGGTTGCGCTGGCGCTTAACCCAACCTACTATACTAAAACCCAGACAACGCCAGATTTTTCCTTCTGCCTCCCCCCTTTCAAAGGGGGGTAGGGGGGATACCTTCTGCCTTTTGCTATACCTCATAATCAATAAACATCTGTTGGGTTGCGCTGGCGCTTAACCCAACCTACTATAAAATATTATATCCCACTATCTAACACTAAAGAAAATAAAGAAAATTGAATCATCATTCTAACTATTATTTACATAAAGAATGGAAATTAACCAAATTAGGGCTATTAATTTTCCCTTTATTACCAACTCTCGGTATATTAACTCTCGTTTTTGCAGCTATTAGCACTTTTGTCAAAAAATGGCACACGATTATTCGCCGTCCCCAGAATATAGCTTTAGCTAGTCTAGCTCTCTGGTTAGCGATCGCTACTTTTTTTGCCTGGAACCGCCAAGAAGCATTTTTAGGTTTAGCTAATTTATTACCTTTTTTTGGAGTATTTGCTGCTTTTAGTACCTTAATTAAAACTCCTGCACAACTACGACAATTTTCTTGGATAATGGTAATTTCTTCAGTACCAGTCGTAATTTTAGGTTTCGGGCAATTATTTTTCGGTTGGTCTGGTTTGCTAAATTTACAGATTATTTTAGGTTGGATACTTGCGCCACAGGGCAACCCTCCAAGTCGCATGGCGTCGGTATTTATGTACGCTAATATTTTGGCTATTTATCTGACGGTTGTATTTATTTTAGGGTTGGGGTTATGGATTGAAAAATGGAAATATTTTCAGAAATTCGATCGGGTTAAAACTACTGGAGCGTCTCAACTAAAATTGTCCGTTGAAAACCTAACTCCTCAACCTCCTTCCTATCCTCCCTTACCCCCCTTTGAAAGGGATTCCTATCCCCCCTTACCCCCCTTTGAAAGGGATTCCTATCCCCCCTTACCCCCCTTTGAAAGGGATTCCTATCCCCCCTTACCCCCCTTTGAAAGGGGGGGACAACGGAAGGGTGAGAATAGTTCCCCGACAACAGAGGGCAATTTAGTATCGGAAGCAAGTTTTGTCAGAAGTTTAGGTCTGATCAATATATTTCGGAGCAAGTCTGGTGGAGCATTTGTTTTTTTAACAGTTGTAATCATTGCTAATATCGTTGCTTTAATTTTGACAAATTCTCGCAATGCTTGGGTATTAGTTGTATTTGCTAGTCTTGCTTATGCTACTTATCTAGGTTGGCACTGGTTGGTAGCGTTAGTAATGGCGACAGTGGCGACTCTATTCGGAGCTGCTTTTGCTCCTGCACCTTTGAACAAATGGTTACAAGTCATAGTACCTGAATACTTTTGGGCACGACTCAGCGATCGGAATTTTGACAGACCGGTAGGCATTTTACGAAGCACCCAATGGCAGTTTGCTTGGGATAAGACTTGGGAAAAACCTTGGATCGGTTGGGGTTTGCGGAATTTTACGCCTTTGTATGAGGCACAGATGCAAACATGGGTTGGTCATCCCCATAATTTGTTTTTGATGCTGACGGCGGAAACTGGAATTCCTGCGGCTTTGTTTTTATTTGGTTGGGTGGGTTGGATATTGGGGAAGGCAGTTTTGTTATTAATTAATTGGTCTGATGTTGATTCTAGGGAAGACCGTTTAATCTTTTTTAGTTATTTAGTGGCTTTTGGTGCCTGTACTATATTTAATATGTTTGATGTCAGTTTATTTGATTTACGAGTTAATACTATTGGATGGTTGCTTTTGGCGGCGATTTGTGGAAGGTCAGAATTTAGAATTTAGAATTTAGAATTTAGAACTCAGAATTCAGGGGTTATATCAAATCCGGTAGTATCGGTAGAATTCAAGACTGTAGGGGTTTGGTCTCCAAACCCTCCACCAACTAGGAATTTAGAATTTAGAACTCAGAATTCAGGGGTTATATCAAATCCGGTAGTATCGGTAGAATTCAAGACTGTAGGGGTTTGGTCTCCAAACCCTCCACCAACTAGGAATTTTGACTTTTTTCTGATGGTAGAATTATATCACTTTCGTTGCCCAGCGGATTTGATATTACATAGCATTTCTCTGTTTAATGAGGTGCATTGTTGTAATTTCTTCCCACACCTCCCACACCTCCCACACTTCTCACACTTCCCACTCCCCTATTCTCAAAAACAAAAATTGATTTTTTCGTCCACTTGACAGGGGAAAATGGAAAAGTTAGTATATTTACAGTTAAGAACCTCGAGAAATAAATAGTAGTAAGTTTTTAGTCATTTCTGGGTTGTTAAAGGTGGCTAAAGGGTGGTTTTCCATCTTTGCATGGACCCCCATATACGCACCTCGAAGAATCGCTGAAATGCTGATTCTTTCGTTGACCTGCGTTGATGCCATACCAGGAGCGGGTTTGAGGGTCGTCATTTTGCCAAAATTTGCCTTGTTGATGATAAAATCAAAGGGGTGCGTATATTGGCCTATCTGAAACCCTTGCTATGTCGTAGTTCTGGATCGGAACTCTCTGGAAACCCTAATCCCTATTTAGGGATTGAAACTTTATACTAAAAACTTTACCATTATAAAATCCAACTCTGGAAACCCTAATCCCTATTTAGGGATTGAAACGTTATACCCCTTGATTATAGCCATCATTATTTTATCTCTGGAAACCCTAATCCCTATTTAGGGATTGAAACCGTTGCATTGTAATCAACTCCTTTTCTTTTGTTTTACTCTGGAAACCCTAATCCCTATTTAGGGATTGAAACTCTAGGACGAAAGTATCGAAGCCAGCTCCACCTATTAACTCTGGAAACCCTAATCCCTATTTAGGGACTGAAACACAACGTTACCGCATACTTTTTCCATGTCTTTCAAAAGCAGAGAAACCGGCTTTGTATCAAATGCCCCACAAACCCGGTTTCTTACTCGCTATAAAAAAATATTCCATCTTCGATCATTGCCAAATCTTTCTAAATTCTCTTCCCTCCCTCCTGACTCCTGACTCCTGACTCCTTCCTATCAACCACACATAATATTATTCCTTTTTTTTGCCTTACCAATATACATAATTGACATATCCTCATTTAGACTAACTTGAAAAGAACCAGTTTTTTGATATAGCTGATAGTTAAGAATATTTGCCTTCCAGACTTGCACTAACTTCCCCATAAACACTTGAAAAGACTTATCAAACCTCAGATTTTTTCTGAAAAGATTCAACTCTCCCAACACATAACCTACTTCTCCAAACAAATCAAAACCCTTCATCTCTATCTCAACAAAATCCAAAGAAAACATCAACTCCTTTAGCTCCTCTGGTTGAATAAAATTATTCCAATCGTGAACCCCTTGGGGAATTAATCGTAATAAATTTTCCATCAACCAAATCATCACAAATCGAGATTGAAAATTTCTATTTATAGTGTCATAGAAAAAAATACCACCAGGTTTCAAAACTCTATATATTTCTGAGACAACCCGATAATAATCAGAAACGTGTTCCAAAACATCCACACAAATCACAACATCAAAAGTATCATCTTGATAAGGCAACTTTTCAGCAACCCCGACTTTATAATTAATATCCAAACTATTTTCATAACAATGTTTTTGAGCAGCTTCTATACACTTTGCCGAAGAGTCAATACCATAAGTTATAGTTCCTTTTTTTGCCAGAAATTCACATGAAAAACCACCTCCACAACCAACATCCAAAACCTTTAATCCTTGCCATTGAGAGATATATCTATCGAAAAATTCAAACCTCGGTTGATTGAGATAATAAAGAGCATAAATTTTAGAATTTTTATCCCACCATCCATCAGCACTTACATCGTAAAATTCTAAGTCATTTTTTGGCATAATTATTGATAATAAATCCAATTTAATTTATATAATACAGCAGATTTCGAGCAAATAATGTACAGGGTAAATGGTGAAAATCTTGTAGTGCGGGCATCTTGCCCGCGATGGTTACCTCATAGAGTCACAAAGTGCTGTAGTTATGATCATCAGGACTTACACAGAATCACCATATCTAGTAGGGGCGAATGGCATTCGCCCTCTACAGATAGCGTATTGTCCAAGAATTTGCGTAAGTCCTGATTATAATATGGTGAAAATCTTGTAGTGCGGGCATCTTGCCCGCGATTGGTGTACCTCATAGAGTCACAAAGTGCTGTAGTTATGATCATCAGGACTTACGTAGAACCACCATATCTAGTAGAGGGCGAATGCCATTCGCCCCTACATAAGGTGTATGATTTGTAGTTTTGTGTAAGTCCTAATTTAAAAGCATTTTAAATTTTACCGAAAAATTAAGGTATAAATCCTCCCATTTTAAAGGGATAAAAAAACAGAATATTCCTTACGTCAAGCCTCCTTATTGCAGAGGTACTGATAACTGATAACTGATAACTGAAATGACGCTCTTTAGATTTCATAGCTTGATTAACCAACACCAAATAATTAATTATTTCCCCCTATTTTCTCTTTTCTTTAGAGTATTATCAGAAACCGGGTTTGTGAAAGCTAGATGTTAGTATAGTGGGGCATTTAAAACAAACCCGGTTTCTAGGCTTTTTTATACCGATCTACCGAATTTGATATAATCAGGACTTACGCAAAACCACTATATCTAGTAGGGGGCGAATGCCATTCGCCCCTACATAAGGTGTATGATTTGGTACCCATGGCTTTAGTCCTAATAACTAATAACTAATAACTCATAACTGATAACTAATAACTGATAACTCATAACTGATTTATGGCTAATATTTCTATCATTATCCCTACCCTTAATGAAGCAACTTCTCTATCTGATACCCTAAATAATCTTTCTTTACTTAATCCCCCACCAAAAGAAATATTAGTAGTAGATAGTCAGAGTGAAGATGAGACAGTTTCTATTGCCATTTCATCTGGTATTCCTGTTATTAATTCTCCTCAACGTGGACGTTCTATTCAAATGAATTTAGGTGCGGAAAAAGCAACAGGAGAAATTCTCTGTTTTGTTCATGCCGATACTACAGTACCTAATGACTTAATTTCTATAATTTCCCAAACTTTAGCAAATCAAAATATTGTTTGTGGTGGATTTATTTCGATTATGGGTAATTCCAAAACTACTCGCTGGGGTACTTCCTTGCATAATTATCTCAAAACTTTTTATGCTGCTCTAATTTTTCGTCCTCATTTATTCTTTAAAGGTTTGCGGATTTTATTTGGAGACCAAGTAATTTTCTGTCGTCGTACAGATTTTTGGAAAGTAGGAGGTTTTGATACTAATCTATCGATTATGGAGGATGCTGACTTATGTCTTAAATTAATCAAATATGGACGAATTTATTTAGTAAATAAGTTCGTACATACTAGCGATCGCCGTGTAGCTAAATGGGGAGCTTTTCAAGCAAATTTGATCTATTTATTTATTGGTTTTTTATGGGGTTTTGGTGTCTCACCTACTTTTCTTAAACGCTTTTATCAAGATATTCGTTAAAAGAGTTTATATCAAATCCCCTTGCCTTGGAGCATTATCAGAAACCGGGTTTGTGGGAAGTCAATATTAGTATTGTAGGGCATTTGAGACTTTCCCCGGTTTCTCTGCTTTTTTATACCGATACTACCGAATTTGATGTTATATCATGTCCAAAGGAAGGAGGAGTCAGGAGTCGTAGGGGTGATTCGCGAATCGCCCGTACAGGAGTCAGGAGGGAAGAGAAGAGAGTTTGAATGTATAAGGAGGAAAAAGTTTTTTGGTCGCGTAAGTGGAAGGTCGTTCTATCACGCTCTTATCCGGACATGATGTTATATCATGTCCAGTTGAATAGTTATATCAAATCCGGTTGAATACTTATCATATTGATGATTATTGTGGTCGTTGTACGCCTCCAATCGACGGTAAAGAGGCAGCGCAAATATGGAAGTCAGCGGAAAAGAGCAACCCTACTGCTTTTTGACTTTTGACTTTACCGAAAAATTTTGGTTTAAAGTCTACCCTTGGATAGGGGATAATAAATAAAAATTTTCCTTTTAGTCAATCCTATCAATTTCAAGGAGAGGTAATTATATCATGTCCGGATAATTAGTGATAAAAAAACGGTGGTGGTGCTGAGGAATGGTAGAGAGAGTGTGGGAGGTGTGGGGAGTGTCGGAGGTGTCGGAGGTGTCGGAGGTGTGGGAAGTCTGGGAAGTCTGGGAAGTCTGGGAAGTCTGGGAAGAAATTACAAAACTTATGTATCTTCGCCATTACGCGAGCAGGACTACCAAAAAAACTTTCTCTTCTTTATAGCTTAAAATTCCCTCCTCTTCCCTCATTTCTCCTGTACGGACGTTGCTTGAGCATTAATGCGTTACATGTCGCGCAGCGTTAGCGGAGCGAAAGCGTCAGCAATACGTCCCTACCTCCTGACTCCTCCATTTTTATTTATAACTATTCAACCAGACATGATATTATTAATTATTAATTATTCATTATTAATTGTTGAATCATAACTTCCCTGACTGAAAAACTCTACCAATAACCTCCTCAATAGGAGGATCAGTCACCGTCAAATCTTGTACTTCTAACTCTGCCAAAATCTGAGCTACGGTTTCCGTTAAATTTTCCCGACGCACCAACAAACGTACTGCCTGACGTTCCAATGTTTCCACCTCCCCATAACTAGATAAAAGTTGCCGAAAATTTTCCACGTCTGGAGGAACCGGATTAACTAATTCTATTTGCACCTCTCGATAAGGAGCAAAGCGATCGAGTAAACCATCTAAACTGCCATCATAAATTAATTCACCTTGATATATCAATAACACCCGCTTACACAAAGCAGTAATATCCGCCATATAATGACTCGTCAACAACACAGTTGCCTGATAACGTTGATTATATTCCCGCAAAAATTCCCGAACTGCTGCTTGAGCGTTAACATCCAAACCCAAAGTTGGTTCATCCAAAAACAAAACTTGCGGTCGATGCAACAACGCTGCCATTAGCTCCGCCTTCATCCGTTCCCCCAGAGATAATTTCCTGACTGGTTGCTTCAACTTTCCCTCCAGCGACAACATCTCTGTTAACTCCATCAACCGTCTGTAATACTCGTTGTCAGAAACATCATAAACAGCAGCATTAATTTTCAGCGAGTCTAACACGGGTAAATCCCAAATCAACTGTTGTTTTTGCCCCATGACTAAAGTAATTTGCTGTAAAAATTCTCTCTTGCGGTTAAAGGGAATATTATCTGCAACCTTAACTTCTCCATTAGACGGATGAATTAAACCTGTCAGCATTTTCAGAGTAGTAGTTTTACCGGCACCGTTGGGTCCAAGAAATCCTACTATTTCCCCTGGATCTATTTCAAACGAAATATTTTCAACTGCCTTAACATATTGGTAGTTGCGACGGATAAAATGACGCAATGTTCCTTTAATTCCAGGTTCTTTGATAGCTACTGGATAGACTTTACTTAAATTTTTAGCTAGTATAATAGACATAAGTTAAAATATCACAGGACTTACGCTTTCCCAACCAAGAAACCGGGTTTATTACCCTAATTTAACGGTTAATATAACAGTTTTCACAAGGCGTGAGGTACATCAACGATCCCCCTAAATCCCCCTTAAAAAGGGGGACTTCCGGTTCCCCCCTTTTTCAAGGGGGGTTAGGGGGGATCTCCAGCACTTTACCTTACTAATCTGAGAAATGCTATATTGCAAATTTTAGTTCATAAACCCCGTTTCTGCCTAAGTCCTAACGACAAAAAAACTTAGCACATTAGGAGACATAAACTATGGTACTTACCCCAGACTTTTCAGCACCCCTTCCTCGTTTATTAGGAACAAATGGTGATGATAATGAAATTATTACAGTACAACAAGCTAATGATTTTCCTGGAGGAATATTAGCTCTTAGTGGAAATGATACCATTAATGGTTCTTCTGTGAACGACTTAATATTTGGAGGTAGAGGAGAAGACGATCTGTTAGGGAATGACGGTAATGATAGCTTGTTTGGTAATAAAGATACCGATTTTCTTGATGGTGGTTCAGGTGATGATATATTATTTGGGGGTAAAGGTACCGATATATTAGTTGGTGGTGAGGGTAATGATACTCTTATTGGTGATGCTGGTGTTGATATTTATCAGGGTGGTTTGGGAAGTGATGTCTATGTTTTCAGAACTGAGTTAGCAGGAATAGAACAAGATTTAGGTGGTGTTCTTTCTATACTTCCAGGAATTCCCAATAGTATTGAATTGCCTAATGCAGTTATTACTGATTTTAACTCTGCTGAAGATATTATTGGATTAACTGGAGGGTTGACAAAAGCTGATTTAACCTTTGAAGATTTTAACAGTTTCGAGGAGTTTGGTATTAATACAAATCTGGTTTTACCATTGTTAAATGATGAACTGGAACTGTTAGCTAAAACTGGTATTTCTGTACAGGATTTAGACCCAAATAATGATGGTATTTTAGAAGGTACTGCTATTAGAATTGGTAGCACAAATCAATTATTAGGATATGTGTTGAACACAGAATTTTCAGAAGTTGCAGCTTTACCAGAATCACAATTTATTAGTGTAGATTTTTGATGAATTAATAGAGCTAGTAACTGTTTATAATGTTGTGGAGCAAAACGGCCGTTGATATCAAATCCGGTAGTATCGGTATAAAAAAGCAGAGAAACCGGGTTTATATAAAATGCCCACTATACTGATATCTGTCTCCCATAAACCCGGTTTCTTACAGCAGTTTTCATTTCAGTAAACCACAGTAGGGACGTTCCATGGAACGTCCCTACGGGGTTTTGGTTCTGACGATGTGGTTCATCAATCTGAAAAGCGCTGTATAACACCGAAGCTAACGGATTTGATATGACTCCTACAGATGGTATATGATATCAAATCCGCTTAATTCGGTAGAAAAAAATGTTCCATCTTCAAGCATTACCAAATCTTTCTATAATCTCCCCACACCTCCCACACCTCCCACACTTCCCACCCTTCCCACCCTTCCCACACTTCCCACACCTCCCACACTTCCCACACTTCCCACACCTCCCACACCTCCCATACCTCCCACACCTCCCACACCTCCCATACCTCCCACACTTCCCACACCTCCCACACCTCCCACACTTCCCACACCTCCCACACTTCCCACACTCTTTTTACACCAATGCTACCGGATTTGATATGACTTGATATTTTGGGTAATTCCTGATTCAATAGATTCGATTGAATCTATAGGAAAAATGAAAAATACAGAATCTATTCCAATTGTGAATAGCCACAACGAGTGGGACGCCCTACAAGAAATTATTGTAGGGCGTGTAGAAGGGGCAAGCGTACCACAATTTGATGCTACTGTCAAGGCAAATACATATCCTAAAAACTGGTGGTTTTTCCAAAAGTATGGCGGTCTTCCATATCCTCAAGAATTAGTTGAACCTGCCTCAAAAGAGTTAGATGAATTTTGTCGAGTTCTAGAGGGAGAAGGTGTAACTGTTAGGCGACCCGATATTATTGATTTTTCTCAGCCTTATAAAACACCAGATTTTGAGGCCACAGGTCTGTATGCAGCAATGCCACGGGACATACTAATTGTTATTGGCAATGAAATTATTGAAGCTCCAATGGCTTGGCGATCGCGGTTTTTTGAATACCGAGCTTACAGGTCCTTGATGAAGGAATATCTGATGCAGGGTGCAAAATGGACAACTGCTCCTAAACCCTTGATGGCTGACGAACTGTATGACTTTGACTATCCCATCTATACTGTCGAAGATAGACACGCTCTAGCAGAAAAAGGGACATTTGTCACAACTGAGTTTGAGCCTTGCTTTGATGCTGCTGATATTATGCGTTGCGGACAGGATTTATTTGTTCAGAGGAGTCAAGTTACAAATCAATTAGGCATTACTTGGTTGAAAAGAAATTTGGGCGATCGCTTCCGAGTCCACACAATTCAGTTTAAAGACCCGAACCCCATGCACATAGATGCAACATTTGTTCCTCTTAAACCTGGATTAGTTTTAACCAATCCTGACAGACCTTGCAAGCAAATTGATATTTTCAAGAAAGCTGGATGGGATGTTGTGGAAGCAACTCAACCTACTATCCCCGATGACTGGCCACTA
>NZ_JAAHHT010000224.1 GCF_010672085.1 Okeania sp. SIO3I5 | reverse complement strand
TCCCCCGATTTGGAGGTATATGTCTACCACTTCAAACATCCATATCATCCAGCGGCGACTTGAGATTCTCAAATCCCTTTGACGTAATATGGGTGTATATCTCCGTCGTCTTCAAACTGCTATGTCCTAGTAGCTCCTGGATATAACCTAGATCCGTCCCTCGTTCCAAGAGATGGGTCGCAAAACTATGTCGTAGCGTATGTAACGTCACCTCCTTTTGAATCCCTGCTTTTTCCACAGCCCGTTGCAATTCCGTCAAACAGGAGTTTCAGGCGCTACTGATTTCGATGAACCGTCTTTTTAACTTTTCTCGTTGTAATCACCGTTGCCCTAGGAAATCTATATTTTGAATTAAAAGGGTTTGGTATCGCCATAATGTGTTCAACAATACCTTCGTAAAAACTCTCCCACAGCTTTTTAACCTCTAACTCATTTTTCTCTTTCTCGTAAAATTCAATGATCTCCTGTATGTCTTTACTGTTTGAAAAGTCAATCGTCTCAAAAAATTCTTCAATTGGCACGACTTCTCTATTCTCTGTTGGCCACGCATCTATGCACAGATCTACACCTTCAGAAGAACGCATCATAACCCAAGCATGCTCGCCATGTCCCGCCGATTTGAATATTTTACAAGGTATTTTCTTCTCCTCTTTTAAGTATAGATAAACCAATGTTGCATATTCGCCACACATGCCACCGTGAGTCATTGTTATAATATTTTGACGTATCGTGGGTGGTAATGCCCTAGCAACATAAGACTTCATGTCTTCATTTTCAGAGTTTGTCTTCACGTACTCTTGAAACTGTTTATACATACCTTTTGTTAGCTCCATACGAACCACTGGATATATAAATTGAATATTCTCTTTTTGATTACCTGCCTTTGGTATCATTTTAGTCGCATAGGCTATAGCCTCATTCCCGAATTGTTTACATGTTTCTGTATCGTGTGTTGTTGCTTCTAGATCTGCCCTCTTAGCTTTGATATCACTACTTGTTGCTTTCCGATCAAGAATAGGTTCTTGAAACGAAATACCAGAGATGGTGGGTTCTTCTTGAGTACTTGAAAAAACCTCTTCTTGCTGGCTAGATGGCGCGCAAAGTGAAACATCCTTCAACTGATGTTTCTTTAGCTTGAAAACCTTAGAACCCCCACCATTACGGGCCTCCGTAAAAATATAGGTCTCCATCGTATTTACATCTCTGTAATACCCCTTTTTACCTTTATAAGTGTAACAATTATTCTTCACTAATTCATCTGCCTTAACCAATTGAGCTACATGTTGTTTCATGCGAAATCGTGAATTGTATGATGTAGTTCTTGATTTTGACGCTGTGAGCATAGACTCCATTGGAGTAGTGTTTAAATTGCGCTGCAAAGCCCCTATATGTATTTTATGAAGTCGGTTATCAACAAACCCAAAACCTTGCTTCACATTACTTTTCTTCTGAGCAACAGAATTAGCAACCGCTCTAGTTTTATTCTCTTTTGTTTTTTCTACTTGTGCATACATATCTCAAACCTTTTTTATTTTTCTTTAGTGGTTATTATAGACTCTCTTTTATTGCCTATAACAATGTCAGTAATCGGTACTGTTCCGTTTATTTTTACTGTGTCATTACTCAAAACGTGCGCATATACCTCCAGATCGTGGGTATATGTCTACCACTTCAAACATCCATATCATCCAGCGGCGACTTGAGATTCTCAAATCCCTTTGACGTAATATGGGTGTATATCTCCGTCGTCTTCGAACTGCTATGTCCTAGTAGCTCCTGGATATAACCTAGATCCGTCCCCCGTTCCAAGAGATGGGTCGCAAAACTATGTCGTAGCGCTCGTCATCTCGGTAAGACTGGAGTTTCAGGCGCTGCTGATTTCGATGAACCGTCTTTTCAACTCTGATAATGTTTGCCATGGCTACCATTCAGACTGTCTCCTTACTCATGGGACAAATTTGGGTCAGGTCTTTTTGCAGAGGCTGCTTTTACCCCCATCAGGTCAGCCTCCCGTTCCAAGGCGTGGTCATCATTAATCGCCACACCTTTAGCCTGGATCGTTGGCTTCACTCTCCCCTGCTTCTGCTGCACCACATGCCATGCCTCATGGGGCAGATGTTTTTCTTGCCCTGGAGCAACATGGATATTTGTACCTTGTGTATAAGCATGAGCCTGTAATTGAGCTGGTTTATCAGAATTGTAATGCACTTTCACATCATTCATAGAATAACCAGAGAGATTCTCAACTCCTGATTTTAGATTGTCAGGCAAGCCAGTCTTATTTTCTTGTCTCTGAATTGGCTGCTGTTGCGAAGAATAATTATCAGCCATCAATTGTGCAGCTTGTTTCCCTTGGGGGCTATTGTTTACCATCCCTTGTATTTTACGCATTTGAATAGCTGATGATCGATTATCTACAAACTGAACAGTAGAAGCAGCACTACTGTTATTGTTCGCAACCTGATTAGCCACCGATTTTGTTTTATTGTCCTGGGTTTTATTCGCGTAAGTATACATAAATTTTTCTTTTCAGGTGTTGTTTTAATTGATTTTTAGGTTTTATTATGGGAGGTGGTATGGCATATATACCTATCCTAAAGGATATTCTATGTAAATATGGGACATTTATTTTAGTAGCATAATGTCCAAAATGAAAGCTTATGAGATTGACTTCCCGGAAAAAATAATTGAAGCTTCAGCAAATTACCTCCATTGAAATAACCATAAGCTTTATCTTAAAATCATATCAGCAAAAGTCGTTAATAAATATACCTTAGTTTCTATATTTTTGTAATGACAAAATTAGAAAATATACATATTCAGGACTTAGGCAGTTCCAGTATACCCAGTCTGGGCGAATGCCATTCGCCCCTACAAATGTGGAGCCAACAAAAAGTCCCCCTTGTTAAGGGGGATTTAGGGGGATCGTAAATGTACTTCATCTTTATGAGAAATACTATATACATATTCAGGACTTAGGCAGTTCCACTATACCCAGTCTGGGCGAATGCCATTCGCCCCTACAAATGGGGAGCCAACAAAAAGTCCCCCTTGTTAAGGGGGATTTAGGGGGATCGTAAATGTACTTCATCTTTATGAGAAATACTATATACATATTCAGGACTTAGGCAGTTCCAGTATACCCAGTCTGGGCGAATGCCATTCGCCCCTACAAATGGTGTATAATTTTATTTTTTGTGTAAGTCCCGATCAAAAAAAATTATTAGAAAAACCCATCTTTTTTCCACTCAAAAACTACGGTTTCTGCAAAAATTTTCAAATATATTTATCAGGAAGCAGAATTTTTTGGGAATAAAGAAATCGCTCTTACGTGAGTAGGAAATCTGGACAAATTTTACTACAGATTAGAGCGATCGCTTTACTATGATTAAGACATAACAAAATGACAGAAAAGGCAAAAAACATAGTGACAATAACAACCTTTGCAGAAATCTTAGAAGCCGCAGATAAACTTCCCCCAGAAGCTCAAGAAAACCTAATTAATATATTACAAAATCGTCTTCGAGACCGACATAGAGCAGAAAAAATTAGAGATGTTCAAGAAGCACAAAAAGAGTTTGCCCAAGGTAAGTGTCAACCTGTTACTCCAGAACAACTCATGGAGGAAATTCATTCGTGAAATTTGTTTAATTACCTGACAACAAATAATAGCTATTAGGAATAGAATTGATGCCTGAAATTACCAGATTTTACGGAATTATTATTAAATTGTTTTTTGCCGATCATCCTCCTCCTCATTTTCATGTAATTTATGGTAAATATAATGCTCTATTTAACCTAGAAAGTTGAGAAATTATTGAAGGAGACTTGCCCAATAGAGCAACAAAAAGGGTGATTGAATAGGCTTCAATGTATCAAAATGAATTATTGCAAATGTGGAATACGCAAGAATTTAGAAAATTACCTCCATTGAAATAACAATATGCTTTATCCTAAAATTATATCAGCAAAAGTTGTTGATGAATATACCTTATTCGTGCATTTTTCCAACAATCAAACCAGAAAATATAATATTAAAAAGTTATTAGAAAAACCCATGTTTTTCCCACTCAAAAACTACTAGGGCGTCAAGTTTGAAAATGTGGATTAAAAAACCTAACCCCCCAACCCCCTTCCCTGCAAGGGAAGGGGGAGAAGCCCCTCTCCTGTGAGGAGAGGGGTTGGGGAGAGGTTTCCAAGGTGCCTCGCTCCCAACACACCATTTTAAGCTTGACACGGCACTACGGTTTCTGCAAAAATTTTCAAATATATTTATCAGGAAGCAGAATTTTTGGGAATCAAGAAATCGCTCTTACGTGAGTAGGAAATCTCGACAAATGTTACTACAGATTAGAGCGATCGCTTAATTATGATTAATACAAAACAAAATGACAGAAAAGGAAAAAAATATAATGACAATAACAACTTTATGGATTAAAATGAGCGAGACAAACTAAATTAATCTTAATTAATTCAACTTAATAAAAATGAGGAAAAACGATGAGGGAAACTAACGAATTAAAAGAGATAGAAAAAGCAATTAGTCAGTTATCCCCAAAAGATTTAAGCGAATTTCGTCGATGGTTTGCCGAATTTGACGCAGAAACCTGGGATAAAGAATTTGAAACCGATGTAATGACAGGTAAACTAGACGGGTTAGCTCAAAAAGCCTTAAAACATTTGCAAGAGGGAAACTGTACTGATTTGTGATACATAAAGCCACCCCTGATTTTTGGTACTATTATCGACAATTGCCCGTCCATATTCAAGACCTTGCCGATAAATGTTTCGATTTATTAAAACAAGATCCCTATTATCCTTCATTACATTTTAAGAAAGTGGGTCGTTTTTGGACAGTTGGTTGGGATACATTACAGAGCAATTGCAGTGGAAGGTGGACAAGAAATAGTATGGTTTTGGATAGGACATCATGCAGAATATGACAAAATATTAGGAAACACTAACCCTTAGCGCGATCGCCGATTTTGTAGGTTGGGTTGAGAAAATGACCTTGCTCAAAAATTAACAATTCTCAATCCAAAATCAGAAATTCAAAAATAATCAAAAGGACAAATAATTATGATTAATATTAACAAAATCCAACAAGATATTAATGAGCTACCCGATGAAGCACAAACCTTTTTGATAGATTTTATTGAGTTATTAAAAAAACGTTATTCCTCAGCAGAAAAACAAAAAGTTAAACCTAAGAAATTCCTTGAGCATAAATCTAGCACCCTAGATATTTTGAAAGAATCTGAATTAATCGGTTGTATTAGTGCAGATTCAGACCTTTCTATTAATTATAAATCTGCTTTAACAAAAGGATTAGACTCCAAATATGATAATCGTTGATACAGGATTCTGGATAGCTTTATTTAATGATAAAGACCAATATCATAAAAGTGCGCAAGAAACTTTGGCACAATATCCCCACGAAACTTTAATCACAACTTGGTGTGTTTTAACAGAATGTTGTCATCTACTTTTACAACGTTCTCCAAGTATATATTCAGGAGTTCAGAAACAAATTCAATTAATGAATATTTTTGAAAAATATCAACAACAATTTCAATTGTTTAATCTTCAAGAAACTCATTTAGAACGGATTAAGATATTGATGAAACAATATCAAAATCTCCCAATGGACTTAGCGGATGCTTCCTTAGTTGTTCTTGCCGAATATTTAGAAGATGGTCGTATTTTTTCAGTGGATCGACGAGATTTTAATACTTATCGCTGGAAAAATACCCAACCTTTTCAAAACCTATTTCAATATGATTGTTGATTTTATAGGGCGATCGCTCTTGTTAGGGCCACATTTTAAAACAACAAAACAACTCATAAAAAATTGGAGAAACCTCTTGACAACCCTTACCGACATTGGCCAACTAATTACAACAGATCCCCATAGTAATCGTCCCGTTATTACAGGAACAAGAACATCTGTTAGAAGAATCGCTGGTTTATATAACCAAGGTAATAACGCTGAAGAAATAGCTAGACGATTAAATCAGCTAACAATTACACAAATTTATGCAGCTTTAACCTATTATCATGCTAATCGTCTTGAATTGACACTCGCCCTTTAAATCAATTGATTATAAAGGGTGATTCTTGTTTCACAGACTCTGAACTAGGTGAAAAATCAAGGACTTCTCACCCCCGCAAGATCGTCTCTACAAGCTTTTTATTAAACGGTGTGCCCCACCGCCTTTAATCCTCTTTTTCTAATTATTTCAGCCGCAGCAACACCTCTGTTGCACCTATAACCACAACTGCTGCAATTGTGTATTCTCTGTGACAACTTTTTCTTCTCAATATGACCACATTGCGGACATTCTTGAGAGGTATAATTTTTGTCAATTTTTTCGTAATACTTACCTCTTTTCCAGCAAACAAACGGCAAGATTTCATTGATAAACTGACCAATTCCAGAATCTAGAGATTGCTTTCTCACAATTCCTCTAGACCAAGAATTAAAGTTAATATCTTCTACAAATATATTGTCAGCTAAATCACAAAGTTTATGGGCTAATTTAAAATGCTAATCACGTCTTGTATTATAGATTTTCTCATGTAATCTAGCTATTCTATTCTGGAGCTTTAACCAATTCCGTGACCCTTTATTTTTATGTTTTAACCTTCTTTGCAGTAATTTCATCTGGCGCAGTTGGCTTAACAAAAACTTAGGAGCCTTGATTAAATTTCCCGTAGAAGTGGCAATAAAAGATTCGATTCCCGCATCAATACCTAATGATATTTTACCTACTGAATTATCAAGTACTGATTCTAATGATTGGAAACTAATCAATACATAATAACCCGTAGCTTTTTTAATTATCCTAGCTTGTTTAGCAACCATTCCTTCTGGATATGGTCTACTCTGTCTAATCTTTAACCATCCCAGTTGTGGTAGTTTTACTCTGCTATTACCCAAGCAATTTTTCAACATTGCAGGAAATACAAAGCTTCTCATCCTCTTTTTGAATCTGGGAAAACCTTTACCTAAACTTTTCATTTCCGAAAATGCTTTATCTAAAGTCTTTAATGTTTGCTGTAAAACTTGAGCATTAACTGACTTTAATTTAGGGTTGGTTTTCTTAGCTATGGTTAGATTTTTAGCCTGAACATGGTAGTTAGGATATGGTGCCTCAGCGGGAATGATGTATTCGGAAATAATTGAGCAACTATTAATTGAAGACTTCCTTGAGCTTAACCAGTCTTTTCGCTCTCTTAAAGCATAATTGTAAACAGCTTTACAGACATCAAGGATCTTGTTAACTTCTGATTCTTGATGTTGGTTTAATTTGAGCTTGTATTGATAAGTTAAAGTAATCAATTTAGTTTGCAAAATATTCCTGAATACTCTATAATTATAACACAAATTTATTTGAAATTGTACATTTTTTTTTGTGGTTTGAAATTCATCTCACCGCTAAATCTATAAATTATAGCGGGAGTCCTCTTTCAAAACTTTTTGATAGATTTTATTGAATTATTAAAAAAACGTTATTCCTCAGCGGAAAAACAAAAAGTTAAATCTAAGAAACTCCTTGAGCATCAATCTAGCACCCTAGATATTTTGAAAGAATCTGAATTAATCGGTTGTATTAGTGCAGATTCAGACCTTTCTATTAATTATAAATTACTATAATTGTTGATTTTATAGGGCGATCGCTCTTGTAGGGTAATCATTAAATCAAAAATAATGCTAACAAAAGATAGATACCATGATAATTGTAAAAATGCCCTCATAAAAGATAGTTGGACAATAACCCATGATCCTCTTAGGTTAAGATGGGGAAGCAAAGATATGTATGTAGATTTAGGAGCTGAAAAATTATTAATAGCAGAAAAAAATCAAAACAAAATTGCAGTAGAAATTAAAACTTTTGCTGCTATGTCGGAAGTGAATGCTTTAGAAAATGCATTAGGACAATATTTGTTATATCGTTCTGTTATTAGCAGAACTGAACCAGATAGAAAACTTTATTTAGCAATACCTAGTATTGTTTATGCGGACATTTTTGAAGATGGTTTAGGCAAAATAATTACAGAAGATTATCAATTGTTGTTACTAATTTTTGATATTAATTTGGAGGAAATCATCGAATGGATAGAATAAATAACTACCGTGAAATTATCCAAAAAATTATTTTATCTCATACAAAAATTCCTTATGCTGATGAAAATATTAAATTAGAAACAGTTTTTGACACTACACAAGATCGTTATTTATTAATGATAGTGGGTAGGGAAAAAATAAATTCTAAATATTCAGCAACAAAAAGAGTTCATGGTTGTTTAATTCATGTGGATATTTTGGATGATAAAATTTGGATACAACGAGATGGGACAGAAGAAGGTATTGCTAGTGATTTATTAAATGCTGGTATTACTAAAGATAAAATTGTCTTAGGATTTTACGATCCACAAATTCGAGAAGAAACAGGTTTTGCTATTGCTTAGTTTTCTCAATTTATCAAATATGTTATCCTTAAAAAAGGTACAAAATGATTTGTTTTACTATTAGGAGGAAGACTAGAAGAACAATTAAAATGGGCTTTAGAGAATCAGCGTGTTGTTTATAGCTTTAATATAGCGTTTCCCAAGCTAATGAGGTACAGTTGTTTTTTTTCTTTATCTATTCCTACGGAACGAGAATTACTACTCCCTACTCCCTACTCCCTATTCCCAGTTAAGTGTTCCCTGTTCCCTGTTCCCTAAAACCAAAGAATTTTGTACCTCACGCTTTTTGGGAATTGCTATATTCGAGACTTTGATCGAATTTATACTAACTGGGTAGAGGAAAGACAAAATTATTTAAGATTTTTATTATGGTAGTTGCGATTGGCAAAATTGTAGCAAATGGTATAATTTTTGATGTAAAAAACTGGCAAACTAATCTGATGAATATCAATAATTTATTAGACGATGTTGATGATTTATTTAACACTTTAGAACAAGTTAACATTAACTATTTATTAGTGGGAGGTGTGGCAATATTTAAGTTATATTGAGGGCAGAAATACTCAAGATATTGACTTGATTCTTTCTCGTCAAGATTTAGACAACTTATCAGAGATCAAAATTACTGAGGAAAATAAAGATTTTATTAGGGGAAATTTTAATCAGTTACAAATTGATATATGGTTAACACAAAACAAGCTTTTTAAGACAATTTTACAACAATTTGTAACAGAAAGAGAATTTGGTAATAGATTAATTCGTTGTGTCACAGTAGAGGGTCTAATTATTCTTAAATTATATGCTTTACCTTCTCTATATCGCCAAGGCAAGTTTGACAGAGCAAGTATTTACGAGAATGATCTTTTACTTTTATTATTAAATTATCAGGTAGATTTACCCCCTTTGTTAAAGCTAGTAAGCAAACATTTATAGCAAAAGGCAGGAGGCAGAGGGCAGAAGGCAGAAGGAAAAATCTGGCTTTGTCTGGGTTTTAGGCTTTTGATCTGTCCTAACTTTTGCTTCGACTGCTATATTAGTGCGCTCGCCGATCTTGTAGGTTGGTTCGAGGTGTACGAAACCCAACAAAACAACACATTGCACCAACAAAAAGTGTGCTTTTACGGATAACAAAATTTATGCAATCACCAAGTATTACTAACTCCTTAGACGCTTTTCTCCAACAACCCAACATAGAAGCTTCTCCTGCTTGGGAATTTATCCATGGACAGGCCCAACAAAAACTCATGCCAACCTTGTTTCATTCCCGCCTCCAGCGCAATCTCGTCAACGCCATCAACAATCAAACCCAAGCTTATGAAGCAATTCAAGAACTCCGGTGCATCATCCCCCCCTTATCCCCCGTACCAGATATTGTAGTTGTTAAAAGCGATCGCCTCAGCAATGAAGATGGCCCCCTGCAAGGTTCACCAGACTGGTTAATAGAAATCCGTTCCCCTGATCAAAGTACATTAGACCTACAGAACAAAATTCTGCACTGCTTGAGTAACGGGACTCAGCTTGCTTGGCTAATTGACATTCAGCGACAGCAAATCTGGGTTTGGGAAAACCAAGAACTACCACTGGTGTTTGCCGGAACTGACAGACTCCCCACCCTTGAGAATATCTCAGATTTTACAGTAGAAGGGATAATAGCCATGACCCAACAACGATAAGTTAGTATAATTACTCGCTCTTGTAGGGTGAGAAGTCAGAAAATATGTATTATGGGAATTCCCATAGTAATGAAATACATTTACGATCCCCCTAAATCCCCCTTAAAAAGGGGGACTTTGAAAGTTCCCCCCTTATCAAGGGGGGTTAGGAAGGATCTAAATCTGTACCTCATAAATTAGAAAACTGCTATAGCAATTTTTACTATTAGGAGAAAGACTAAATGAATGGATACGATTTATTGCTCAACAATGAGAAAAATAATATTTTTAATGGGGTAACAATCGGCATAGTTACTAACAATAAAGACCCAGATGGTTTAGGCAGAATTAAAGTTAAATTTCCTTGGCTTTCTGAAAATGAGGAGAGTTATTGGGCTAGAATTTTAACTCCTATGGCTGGAAATGATAGAGGTATTTATTTTTTGCCGGAAGTTGATGATGAAGTATTAGTTGCTTTTGAACAAGGTGATATGAATGTTCCTTATATTCTAGGTGCTTTGTGGAATGGAAAAGATAAACCTCCTGCTAAAAATGATGATGGGAAAAACAATCAAAGAATGATTAAATCTCGTAGTGGTCATCAGATTATTTTAGATGATACGGTCGGAGCAGAACAAATTATTATTCAGGATAAAACTGGCAAAAATCAAATCTTAATTGATTCTAAAGAAAATAACATGAATATTAAGGTTGAAAAAGATTTGACTATTGAAACTAAAGGTAAAATTATCTTAAAAAGTAGTGATGATGATGTTTCAATTGAATGTAACAATTTATCTATAAAAGTCAATAAAAATTATCAGTTAGAAGCCGGGGCAAATTGTACTATTAAAGCTAAGTCTAAATATGAATTAGAAGCAGCATCTGGTTTAGGGATTAAATGTTCTGCTGGAGTGAAAATTAATGATACTTCATTGGAGGTGATGTAATGGATATTGATTTTTTAGGGGTGGGATGGACTTCACCTGTGGAACTAGATGAAAATGGTCAAATAATGGTTGCTAAATATGAAGATGCTGTGCGACAATCTATTGGGATGATTTTGAGTACGGCGAAGGGAGAACGAGTCATGCGTCCTGATTTTGGCTGTGAGATTCACGACAAAGTTTTTGCTCCGAATAGTTCAGGAACGGTGGGTCAAATTGTTAGTGATGTTCGTAATGCTTTAATTGAATGGGAACCTCGGATTGATGTTTTAGATGTGGATACAATTCCTGATTCTACTCAACCAAATGTAATTTTAATTCAGGTAAATTATCAAATCCGAACCACGAATAATATTTTTAATTTGGTTTATCCTTTTTATTTACAGTAATTGTAAGCATTCAGCTATTAGCTGTCAGCTATCAGCAATAAGAACACATCCTTAAAAACATGGTTTAAATGAATATAGACTTTAAGGTTCAGCAAGCTAGTTTTTGTAGTAATATTTAATTATAGTTATAGCTCAGTTAATAAAGTTTTTATCTAAAATTAAAAAATAAGCTGATAGCTAATAGCTGACTGCTGAATGCTTACATTTATTCTGATGGAAATTGGAGGTTTTTATGATGACTGATTTAACTAAAATGACTATAAAAGAATTAAAAGAATATATATCTGAAAATCGGAATGATGATGATAAATTTAGTGGCGCATTAGCTGAACTATTAAAGCGTGATTCTAATCCCGTAATTTATTCTCAAGAGATGACTTTGGAAGAGCAAGAACGGATTTTTATGGAAAAGATTACTAAACATTAGATTGGTTTTGTTGGGTGCATTAAAGAAATGTAATTCACCCAAAATTCAAACTATAGGAATTCTTAGTTGTGACAATTTTTATAATAGTTAATTTGACTTGAAAGCCTGGAAAATTATGTAACCTAACCATAACTAAGGTTGTGTTTGGTTTCACTGTCGTTCAACCCAACCTACTAAATTAGCTGCTAACTGATAACTGAAATGGCATCTCCAAAAATAGATCAACGTACTTATGAGGAAATTGTTGAACAAACTAAAGATTTCGCACAACAATTTACAGATTGGAAACCGACAAATGAACCGGAAAAAATAGATGCAGGAGAGGCATTAATTCGCATCTTTGGTAAAATGGCTAAGTCGGTTAGCGATCGCCTCAACCAAGTCCCTGATAAAAATTTCTTGGCTTTCCTGGATTTAATTGGGGGAAAACTTATGCCACCCCAAGCAGCGAAAGTACCTTTAACTTTCTATTTAGCTGAAGGGAGTCCTGTGGATGGTTTAGTTCCTGCTTATACCCAAGTTTCTGCACTACCAACAGAGGGTTCAGATGAGGAAATAGTGTTTGAAACAGATCGGGAACTGGTGGTGACAACCGCCCAATTAAAAGCGGTATTTGTACGGGAACCGAGTCAAGATAAATATAGCGATCGCTCTTTAGAAGCAACTGGACAAAAAGATGAAGCTTTTTTAGTTTTTACCGGCGATCGCTCCATTGAACATTCTCTTTATTTAACTTGTCCAGAAATTTTTAATTTACCAGAATTACCAAACCTCAACCTAATTATTACTACTGATAATACTGCTGACTTTCCAAGCGGACTTAATTGGTTTTATTGGGATGGTTCTCAATGGCAAGAACAAATTCCTACCAGTACAACTAATGGGAATGAATTGACTTTTACTTTTACTAATTTGCCAATTCCGACTGCTTCTGAAATTGATGGTAAAACAGATAAATGGTTAAAAGCTGAGGTAACAAATGTATTGGTAAATTCACCTAAAATAACAGATATTACAGGGGTAATAAGTATTACTAAATCTAATTTAGTTCCAGATGTTTGTTTATTTAATTCTAGTCCTTTAGACCTCACTAAAGATTTTTATCCTTTTGGGGAACAGCCAGAATTTAATGATACTTTTTATATTGCTTTACACGAGCCATATATTAAACCTAATACTACCATTACTTTAGGTTTAACCTGTAAATTAATTAGTCCTTCTGCTGACCTAAATATTGTTTGGGAAATTAGTGATGGAGAAGAATGGGAAGAAATTACAACTGTAGATAATGGCATAGTAAAATGGAACAGTGCATCTCCTAATTTTACTCAAGAAATTACTACTACTGAATTACAGTTTTCGTTTTCTGAAAAAATACCATTACCTAGCACTATCAATGGAGAAACTCGGTATTGGATTCGTGCCCGGATTAAAGAAGGTCATTATGGACAAACAGCTTCCGAGCGTAAATATCCTATTTATGATGATTTAGCAGTCTTAACAGAGGAAATAAACAAAGGAGCAACAGAAATAGAAGTTGATAATTTGGATTTATTCCAAGAACTAGATTTAATTCGTCTTCTGCCAAATACCGGAGGATTTCCAGAAGAGAATCTAATTACAGAAATCATTCAAACCGATGATAATAAACTGACACTAAAACTAGAGAAGGAGATTATTAATGAGGAATTGACTGTGGGAACACGGATTATGCGTAAGTTAATTATTACCGAAACAATTCCTCCAACTTACGATCCTCCTCTAATTCAATCCTTAAAGTTAAGCTATGATTTTACCCTAACTAAAAAAGCTACTTATTTTGCTAATAACGATTTTATCTATTCTTATCCTAACGATGATTTCCGACCTTTTATTCCCACAGTAGACACAGACTCCACCCTTTATCTAGGATTTGATCAATCTTTTGGGAATAAAACCGTTACTCTCTACGCTCAGGTTGAACCCCCATCGACCGAAGAATTATCCAAAGATATAACAACAGAAACATTTCTCACACAAGGGGTGAATGACGATGAACAAATCTTAAAATTAGATGATGTAACTGGTTGGGAAGAAGGGGATATTATTGAAATTAAAAACTCATCAAAACAATACAGTAGCTATACCATTAGCAATATTGATAATAATAATACAGAAATTACTGTCAAAGAAAATCTGCAAGAAAATTATATTGAAGACAGTCGAGTTATTTACTCAACACAACCAGAATTAATAGTGGAATATTCTAGTGATCTGGGATGGCAAATATTAGACGTAAAAGATGAAACTAAAAGTTTTTCTGAACGGGGTTTAATTCAATTTATTGCTCCTGCAGATTTGAGTAAAATAGAAAACTTTGGTCAAGAACTATATTGGTTACGAGTTCGTTGGCAAGGGGGTAATTTTATTGCTAAACCTCGTTTGCGTCGCCTATTAACAAATACTATTTGGGCAGTTCAAGCAAATACTATTAGAGAAGAAATATTAGGTTCAAGTAATGCCGATCCTAATCAAGTTTTTGTTGCTAATAATACCCCGATTTTACAGGGACAAGAATTAGAAGTTGAAGAAGGACAAATTCCTGCCGAATTAGAATCCGATCAGGTAAAAGTGGTTCGAGATGATACAGGAGAAATTGAAGAAGTATGGGTAAAATGGGATGAAGTAGGTGATTTTTATAGTTCTGGGGCGAGCGATCGCCACTATACTTTAGACAGACAAACAGGAGAAATTAAGTTTGGGGATGGAATAGCGGGAATAATTCCACCACGGGGGCGTAATAATATTCGACTTTCTTTGTATAGCACGGGAGGAGGTGAACAAGGAAACATTGCTGCGGAAACCATTAGTCAGCTAAAAACTACTATTCCCTATATCGATCGGGGAATCAATCTGGAACCCTCAACAGGAGGTGCCCAACAAGAAACCTTAGATCGTCTCAAAGAAAGAGTTCCCAAGCAAATCCGTCACCGAGATCGAGCTGTTACCGCACAGGATATGGCAGATTTAGCTTATGAAGCTTCCACTGATGTTGCTAGAGTTAAAGTTGTCACCCCAGATTTGATGACAAACAACTTTAATCCATTAGATGAAAATTTTTGGCTAGATCCGACTCAACCTGATGTCTCATTTGACGATACTCTCGATCAAAAATTGGAGAAAGTCAGCGACGGTGAAAGAGAGAACTTTGAGGAAACGATGCGGGAAATTAATCGTCGTGCTGGTCAAGTTAAACTGATTATTTTGCCTAATAGTGTCGCGCGGCAACCTATTCCTAGTTTAGGGTTATTAGAACAAGTTGCCAGTTATATTCGTTCCCGTTGTGAAGAAACTACAAATATTATTGTTTTAGCTCCAAAATGGCAAGAAATCAGTGTTACGGTTACCATAACTCCTATTTCCTTTGAAGGGGTAGATCGGGTGAGAGATACTGTCAAACAGCGGTTAGAAGCTTTTCTTCACCCCTTAACTGGTGGCAGTGGCAAGGGATGGCAGTTTGGTCGTTACCCGAAAGAATCTGACTTTTACGCTATTGTTCAAGCTATTCCTGGAGTAGATCATGTTGATTATTTGGATATAGATGATGGTTCAACAGAAGCTAATCTTTCCCTAAATGCTGATACTTTAATTTTTTCTGGCAATCATACCGTTAATGTTAATTCGATAACGAGGTGATGGGGAATGTGAGAGGTGTGGGAGGTGTGGGAGGTGTGGGAAGTGTGGGAGGTGTGGGAGGTGTGGGAGGTGTGGGAAGTGTGGGAAGTGTGGGAGGTGTGGGAAGTGTAGGAGGTGTGGGAGGTGTGGGGAGTGTGGGAGGTGTGGGAGGTGGGGGAGGGGTGGGAGGTGTGGGAAGTGTGGGAGGTGTGGGAAGTGTAGG
>NZ_JAAHHT010000223.1 GCF_010672085.1 Okeania sp. SIO3I5 | reverse complement strand
TTCGTTCTACTTTATTAGTATCGCTGACTCCAGCATGACCTAAATCTTCGTCTAAAGTCCATTGCTCTTGTGCTGTTCCTATTTCTATGGAGATTTCACTTTCGCCATCATTTTCGTCGAAGAAACCAACTTTGACATCGTAATAACCTGTTTCTCCTGTAAATGTGTCAGAAGCAGTTCCTTGGGTGTTGCCTGACTTAAACAAAGAAACTAATGCACCATCGGAAGCGACACTTGTGGATTCAGTTTTGTAACCAGTTAGACTCATGTCTTCTGCTTCTAGACGAATGTTTGTCATATTTAATTTACCCCATCCTTGAGTTTATCAGTAAATTTTCTAGTGCTACTTGGATGTTATTAATTACACAAGAGTGTAAAACCCTTGCTATATAACCATTTCATTTTATTATAGTCTGTCTACTAAAATTTTTCATAAAGTTTTAGTAAATTATACGGAAAATTTATGAAGTTTTGATGAAGTTATAGCAATTTTTAAGTAATTATACTTAAAATTTACTGAAAAAGTTAAAAAGTCTGTTAGTGAGAGAAAGAAAAAATTAAGTAATTATACTTAAAATTTACTGAAGAAGTCTATTAGACATCTTCAAAAATAAAAAATCAAATCAATTACCCTGCAGAAAACATTAATTCTTTCCCTCTATTCCCTGCTCCCTACTCCCTACTCCCTCTTTTCTGAAGAAGTCTATTAGTGAGGGAAGGGAATAGTTCAATAAGTACAGGACTTACGCAGGAGAACCCAGAAACCCGGTTTCTCGTAGACGTCTATTGCTCAAAACAAGGATTTATCGTAGAAACCGGGTTTCTTTGCGTAAGTCCTAAAGTAATTTTCTTCTGTGTTCTCAAAAACTCTTCAAGATATGGTATTGTGAAATAATCGAAATAATGCTTAAGCATGAAGATAATAAGTATTTGTGTTGTGTGCATTAGCGATCAAAAAATCTGGCATTGATAATTTTGGATATGATTTTTATTTGTTGGCAATTGCTAAACTATTGAATAACAAATACTTAGAGATTATTCAGTTTTTATTTTCATACCTTAGTTCAACAACGCCAAAAATTTTAATTAGAAACGATGTTATCGAATTACTCCAAGCTATGCCAGATCAAACATCACTCAAGTCTCTTTTAGTACCAGCATCTGGATCTCTAGAAGTTCCCTCTTTATCTTCCAATTTAACAGAAATCTCCCTTGAAGAGCTGATTCAGCAGACAGCAGAAGCATCAAAATCTGAGATTTGGTTTTCTTTGGTTTTACCTACTTATAACGAAGCTGAAAATATCGAAAGAGTAGTCAGTAAGCTTTGTGAGGTACTAGATCGAGTGTTACCTCAACGTTACGAGTTAATTGTCGTCGATGATAATAGTCCTGACTTAACTTGGCAAGTTGCACAAAAACTGATGGAGCATTATTCACAGTTGCAAGTCATGCGCCGTCAACACGAACGTGGGTTATCAACTGCTGTGATTCGAGGCTGGCAAAGCGCCCGAGGCGAGATTTTGGGGGTAATTGATGCTGACTTACAACACCCACCTGAAAGTGTATTGGAATTACTGGGGAAAATTTGTCTGGGTGCAGATTTAGCAGTGGCTAGCCGACATACTCAAGAGGGTGGTGTTAGTGATTGGAGTTTTATGCGACGTTTTTTGTCAAGAGGGGCGCAAACTCTAGGGTTGTTAATTTTACCTAATACTATTGGTAAAGTTTCCGATCCTATGAGTGGGTACTTTCTGGTGAGACGGAACGCGATCGCTGAATGTAGGCTATATCCAGTGGGATACAAAATTCTCATTGAAGTCATCGCTAGAGGCAATATTGGGCGGGTTGCAGAGGTAGGCTATGTTTTCCAGGAGCGTCTAGACGGTGATAGTAAGGTGACTTGGCGACAATATCGGGATTATATTCATCATCTCTTGAGGCTGAGAATTTTTCTATGGCCTTTTAGTCGATTCATTCGCTTCGGAATTGTTGGCTTAAGTGGAGTTTTTGTTGATATGATTATTCTCTATTTACTGAGCGATCCCACTACTTTAGCCCTGGGGTTGACTCGCAGTAAGTTGGTGGCAGGAGAGTTAGCAATTGTTAATAATTTCATTTGGAACGATCGCTGGACGTTTAGAGATTATTCTCGTCAACAAAAAGGTAGAGCTAAATTGTTAAAACGATTCTGTAAATTCAATATTATTTGTTTAGCTGGCTTGTTTATAAATATCTTGACTTTAAATTTAGTGTTTAATTTTTTGCTGCCTAATCGATATATAGCAAACTTAATTGCGATCGTTGTAGCAACCCTATGGAACTTCTGGGTTAATCTGAAATTGAATTGGCGTAGTACCTGATATCAGTAGTCAGTAGTCAGTAGGGGTGATTCGCGTTTGCTCGCATGAGTAGGAAATCACCCGTACAGTAGAAAATACTCAACTACTTATTTCTAGGGCGTGTCAAGAATCCTTACCTCAACTGCCTAGACTATCCTCAAATCCTGTAGATGCGATTATTGTATGTGCAATTAAACGGACTTGATATTATACCGAATTATATAGAGTCCGGTTATATAATAAGTGTTCAACCCGATCTTAGATGAGGGTTTGGAGGCCAAACCCCTACGGTAATGTTTCCCGATATTTTGAGCGCTATGAGGGGTCATACCCTGAACTGCAACGTTATAGTTATTGAAATTTTGGGATGATATAGAGTCCGGTTATATAATAAGTTTTCAAACGGTAATGTTTCCCGATATTTTTGACGCCATGAGGGGTCATACCCTGAACTGCAACGTTATAGTTATTGAAATTTTGGGATGATATAGAGTCCGGTTATATAATATAGAATCCGGTTATACAGTAATTGCAAAATTACTTTCTCTTAATACAGATGTTAAGCATGAATACAAATTATACAATTCCCAAGTTCCAATCTTTTCTTTTTACTGACTCCTGACTCCTGACTCCCTGTAAGCGATACGATAACTAATTACCCGGATTCTATATTACACCAGTTTTCATTTCGGTAGACTAATGTAGGGACGTTCCATAGAACGTCCCTACAGGATTTTGATTGTGACGATGTGGTTCATCAATCTGAAAAGCAGTGTAAGCGGATTTGATCTCAAAATTATTTCTAAATTTTTAACGGAAAATCATCTAACAGATTTAGTAAACTCAATATGCCTAAACCATCTATAATATCTAATAATTTTCGATGGTTAAACAGGTTCATTTATTCAGCTTTTAGACGAATATTTGTCATATTTAATTTATCCTATTGTTGAGTTTAACAATTGAGTTTTTAAGTAAATTTTCTAGTGGTAATTAGACATTTTATATAAAAAAAAATGTCTATTTGCACAGTATTTTGTAGAAAACATCAGTTGAGGTGAAGTAATTACGTGAATGCCATAAAATGCCTATAAATATTACTAATTATCTTTTGAAACTTAATAAAAAGTTTCTGTAAAGTTATACAGAAAATTTATGGGATTTTGATGAAGTTAGAGCTAATTTTAAAAAAATCTAAAGAAAGCTGTATCCTAGTAAATAATGGTGTTAGCTTGACGAAGATATAAATGTTCTTTGAACGAATCAGTTGTATACCTGTGGTACAACTAACGTTGTGCTTTGTGTTTAATGTTAGCGAAGGCTTAAAAACAAACTCTTATGATAACTGAAATGACCCATACTTTTAATTCTTTGAAACCTCTCAATTACTTTTACCTCTTTTAAAGGTTAATGAAGCTGATAGCGCAGCTCCTCCGCAGGAGGCTAGCTAATAGCTGACGGCTGAATGCTTACTTACACATTATTTTCAGCAACGCCAAAAATCAGGCATTATGAACATTATCAATGATTTTAATATAGTAGTAATTGGAGCTGGTCCCGCAGGGTGTCAATGTGCTAGAATCTTAGCAAAATTAGGATATAAAATTTTACTTGTTGAACAACACAAAACATTTGAAAAAAATGACTTTTCTAGTGCAGCAACTCCTCAAGAAACTATTAAAAATTTTAATTTACCAGAAACAGTAGTCGGTAGTTATTGGCAGAAAATTAGTATTGTTACAACTAACATTAATCACACCTGGACATCACAAAAAACTTTAGGAGCTGTTTTAAATTTTGCTAAACTTAGAGAATTTTTGGCAGGAGAAGTAGAAGCTTATAAGGGTAAAGTTTGGATGGGTTGTCGTTATATTAGACACTTTCAAGAAGATGGAAAAACTATTGTAGAAATTAGGCGTTTTGGTGGTGAAAAAATTGTTGTTAGTACAGAAGTTTTAGTTGACGCGACTGGATATGCAAGAGCAGTTATGTATGAGAAAAAAAGTAGCCAACCTGAGTTCTTAGCTGGTGTTGGAATTGAATATTTAATTGAAGTTGAACCTAGGGAATATGATAAATATGCTAATAATTTAATTTTTTTATTAGGTCATAAATGGATGCCGAAAGGTTATTCTTGGATATTTCCTATGGAAGCAGAAAAGCAAAGATTAAAAATTGGTGTAGCCAGGTGTAATTTAGAACATAAACAAATAGTAGAAACAAAATCAATGAGGTGGTATCTAGAACTATTGATTCAAGATTATATGAAGCTTGAAAAGTATAAATTAATAGATATTCATGGTTCAACTATGAAATATTCGGTAGGATTAAAAGATATTTATTATCAAGATAATGTTATTGCTATTGGTGATGCAGTATCTAGTATTAATATATTGGGTGGCGAGGGTATTAGGCATGGCATGACAAATGCAGAAATAGCTAGTAAATATATACAAAAATATCTCCAAAAACGGTTATATAATTTTCGCCCCTATCAAAAAGAAATTCAGAGACGATATGCTATAAAATGGAATATTTGTGAACAAATGGCACGCAAAAAATATATCCAGGATAGTGATGAATCAATTGATCGAGTAGTGAAGTATTTAAAATCTTTTACAGTAGAAGATATGATGAATATTTTATTTGAATACAATTTTCAAAAGTTGTATAAAGGATTGGGTAAATATATACAACGCAAGCTAAAATTAGTCTGGCAACAATTTAGTAATTTCTTCAACTGAAAAAATCATTTTTCGTAATCATTGGTTGTGAAAATTTATTCCCTATTTCCTCCCTGTTAAATGAAAATTTTATTACTAGCAAACTATCTCCCAGATGACATACAAAGTATGGATAAATTTGCTACTATGCTTGAAACTGGCTTATCCCAATTCGGCCATCAAGTGCGCGTTATTCGTCCTGATCCTTCAATAAATCGTATTAAATCATTTCCAACAAATATAAATAAATGGTTAGGCTACGTTGATAAATTTATCTTTTTTCCAAAAAAACTCCGTCAGGAAATATCTTGGGCTGATGTTGTTCATATCTGCGACCATTCTAATGCGATTTACACTAAATATCTACATCTACAAAATGTTCCTCATGTTGTTACCTGTAACGATCTTTTAGCAATTTGTTCCGCATTAGGGGAAATTCCAGAAAACCCGACTCGATGGACTGGTAAGCAATTACAAAAAATGATTTTAAACGGACTAAATCACGCTCAAAAAGTCGCTTGTATTTCAGAGCAAACAAGGCAAGATTTACTTCGACTTAGTTCCCTCAAAGCTAATGCTATTTCTCTTATTTATATGGGTTTGAACTATGCTTATACTCCAATGAAAAAGACAGAAACTCCAGACTATTTAGACAATTTAGGAATTCCTAAAAATTCTGGGTTCCTATTACACGTGGGAGGAAATGCTTGCTACAAAAATCGACTTGGAGTGCTAGAAATATTTTATTATCTAACACAAAAAAAGCTACAAGAATATTGTTATCTAGTTATGGTTGGTCAATCTTTTACCAATGAGATGTGTCAATATATTAAAACCCATAATCTTAGACAAAAAGTTATAGAACTGGTAAGAATAGACAATGAAAATTTGCGTGCCCTCTATTCGTCTGCCACTGCTTTACTATTTCCTTCTTTAAAGGAAGGTTTTGGCTGGCCTATTATAGAAGCTCAAGCTTGTGGTTGTCCTGTATTTACTTCCAACCGCACTCCGATGACTGAGGTTGGAGGAGAAGCGGCTATCTATATTAATCCAAGTATGCCTGAAAAGGCAGCAGAAACGATTACTGAGAGTCTCCCTATGCTTGAATTATTAAAACAAAAAGGACTATTAAATGTTCAATCTTTTGAGCGTGAGAAAATGATTATTTCTTATATTCAGCTTTATCAAGAGTTATGTAAAGATACTAATTTTCGTGTAGATAAGGGGCAAGTATTTAGCTAGCTTGCTGTCAGCAGGAGAGCCAAAATAGCTTTCTTTTAAGAAGGTAGTTGAGATGAATATAGACTTTAACTAGCTATAGCAATCCTCAATAATTTCTGAAAAAAATACTGTATAAGTTTGGTCCCCAAATCATATTTTTACTAGGGTTGGGAAACCAAACCCCTACAATAAAATTCTCTGATTTAGTTGAGGATTACTATAAATGTTCAATATCAGATTTTAACCAGGGTTTGGAGACCAAACCCCTACAATAAAATTCTCTGATTTAGTTGAGGATTGTTATAAATGTTCAATTTTTTTGAGCGTGAGAAAATGATTCTCTGTTATATTCAGCTTAATCAAGAGTTATGTAAAAATACTAATTTTCGTGTAGATAAGGGGCAAGTATTTAGCTAGCTTGCTGTCAGTAGGAGAGCTAAAATAGCCTTCTTTTAAGGAAGTAGTTTAGATGAATATAGACTTTAACTAGCTATAGCAATCCTCAATAATTTGTGAAAAAAAATACTGTAGAAGTTTGGTCTCCAAATCAGATTTTTACTAGGGTTGGGAAACCAAACCCCTACAATAAAATTCTCTGATTTAGTTGAGGATTACTATAAATGTTCAATATCAGATTTTAACCAGGGTTGGGAGAGCAAACCCCTACAATAAAATTCTATAATTTAGTTGAGGATTGTTATATCAGCTTATAGCATTTAGCTAGCTTCCTGGGTCGTAACTTCGTTCAACCTAAATATGTTTGTTTTTTTGAAAAAAAAGGAAAAATTATGATGTCTAAAATTACAGAAGTTAATCCGATTATTTGGGAAAATGACCGTGTTTTATTAATTGATCAAACTCGCTTACCCGGAGAATATAAAATTGTCGAAATTAATAGTTCTGAAGAGATGGCACGAGCTATTAAAACGATGATAGTTCGTGGGGCACCAGCTATTGGTGTATCGGCAGCTTATGGAATGTATTTAGGAGCTAAAGAAATTTCCATAACTGATAGAAACTCATTTCTAAAACAGTTAGAAGAAGTAGCTGTAAGGTTACGACAAACTCGCCCAACTGCTGTTAATTTATTTTGGGCAATTGAGCGAATGTTAAAAGTAGCAAATCAAACTAATGGTTCTGTAGAAGAAATTCAAACAGCTTTATTAGAAACTGCTAAAAATATTCATGCAGAAGATTTACAAACTTGTAAAAATATAGGCGATCGCGGAGTTGAAGTTTTACCTACTACTCCAGAAAAGTTGAACATATTAACTCACTGTAATGCGGGTGCTTTAGCAACTGCTGGTTATGGTACAGCATTGGGTGTGATTCGTTCCGCGTGGCGAGATGGAAGGTTGGCAAAAGTCTACGCTGATGAGACTCGTCCCCGTCTCCAAGGTGCAAAACTTACTACTTGGGAATGCGTTCAAGAAAATATACCTGTTACTTTAATTAGTGATAACATGGCAGCTCATTGTATGAAACAAGGTTTAATTCATGCTGTAGTAGTGGGAGCTGACAGAATAGCAGCAAATGGGGATACTGCTAATAAAATTGGTACTTACAGTCTCGCTATTGTTGCTAAAGCGCATAATGTTCCCTTTTTTGTGGCAGCACCTTTATCGACTATCGACTTTAAAATATTTGATGGTAGTCAAATACCAATTGAAGAAAGGGATGCGAAGGAAATATATCAGGTAGGAGAAACGCGCATTTGTCCGGAAGGAGTAGAATTTTATAATCCAGCATTTGATGTTACACCTGCGGAATTAATTGCCGGAATAATGACAGAATATGGTACAGTTGCGCCGGGAGAATTAGAACAATTTCGGGTTAAGCAGTCGGTTTAATTTTCAGGTAAGCATTTAGCAGTTAGCTATTAGCTATCAGTTTCATCAGGGAGTAGGTAGGGACGTTTAGCGTTCCGCACAACTTTCCTATCGGAATGCTACCGCAAACGTTAACGCTACGCGACATGTTTGCGCAGCATTCCGTAAGGAAAACGCATTTTTGTTATGCAACGTCGGTACAGGGAGTAGTGGCGCGTCAAACTTGAAAATGTGGATTAAAAAACCTAACCCTCCAAACCAAAGCGCATAAAGGATTTGGGAGCCAAAATCCCATCGTTTTTTTGACAAATACAGGACTTACGCAAAATATAGAGTTATACACCATCTGTAGGGGCGAATGGCATTCGCCCTTACTAGATATAGCGTTTTTGCGTAAGTCCTGAAATAATTTAGGATTAATATATTTGCCTAGTGTTATCAAAGTCAAAAATCAGAAAAATTTATAATTTAATCGTCAAATCCAAGGGGGATTTGGAAACCAAACCCCTACAGTTTTTTTGACAAATAATTTAGAATTAATATATTTGCCTAAGGTTATCAAAGTCAAAAATCAGAAAAATCTATAATTTAATCGTCAAACCCAAGGAGGATTTGGAAACCAAACCCCTACAGTTTTTTTGACAAATAATTTAGGATTAATATATTTGCCTAGTGTTATCAAAGTCAAAAACCCGAAAAATCTATAATTTAATCGTCAAACCCAAGGGGGATTTGGAAACCAAACCCCTACAGTTTTTTTGACAAATAATTTAAGATTAATATATTTGCCTAGTGTTATCAAAGTCAAAAATCAGAAAAATCTATAATTTAATCGTCAAACCCAAGGAGGATTTGGAAACCAAACCCCTACAGTTTTTTTGATCAATAATTTAGGATTAATATATTTGCCTAAAACCCAAGGGGGATTTGGAAACCAAACCCCTACAGTTTTTTTGACAAATAATTTAGAATTAATATATTTGCCTAGTGTTATCAAAGTCAAAAACCCGAAAAATCTATAATTTAATCGTCAAATCCAAGGGGGATTTGGAAACCAAACCCCTACAGTTTTTTTGACAAATAATTTAGGATTAATATATTTGCCTAGTGTTATCAAAGTCAAAAATCAGAAAAATCTATAATTTAATCGTCAAACCCAAGGAGGATTTGGAAACCAAACCCCTACAGTTTTTTTGATAAATAATTTAGGATTAATATATTTGCCTAGTGTTATCAAAGTCAAAAATCAGAAAAATCTATAATTTAATCGTCAAACCCAAGGGGGATTTGGAAACCAAACCCCTACAGTTTTTTTGACAAATAATTTAGGATTAATATATTTGCCTAAAACCCAAGGGGGATTTGGAAACCAAACCCCTACAGTTTTTTTGATAAATAATTTAGGATTAATATATTTGCCTAGTGTTATCAAAGTCAAAAACCCGAAAAATCTATAATTTAATCGTCAAACCCAAGGGGGATTTGGAAACCAAACCCCTACAGTTTTTTTGACAAATAATTTAAGATTAATATATTTGCCTAGGGTTATCAAAGTCAAAAATAAGAAAAATCTATCATTTTTTAGATACTCAATTTTATAGTGCAATAATGATAAGTTGTTTTGCTCTTGTATTTAGCTCAACTTTAGAATAATTTTATGGATAAATTTCGAGTAGAAGTTATTACTAAAACACCAAATCCTCAACAGGTAATTTATGCAGCTTTGCATCAAGATTATAGTGAAGGATTTGTATTTGATGAACAAAATACTTGGCCTTCGGAAGCCAAGTGTGGGGAAATTATTGTTAAGAGACTTTTAGCAGGCGATCGCGGCCATTATGGATGCTATTCTGCTGATACTGAAGTGTTAACAAATCAAGGTTGGATGACTTGGAATGAAGTAACATATTCTACGCAGTTACTAACTGTAAATACTGACACAAAAGAGGCTTGGTTTGAAAAGCCAAATCAACTTTATGAGTATGATATAGATGATGAATTGTATTATGTTCAGAGCAATTTTATTGATTTGCTAGTTACGAAAGACCATAGAATGATAATTTCCCAAAGAACAAGTACGGAAAATAATTGGACAGAATGGTTTAGTAAAAAAGCTGAGGATGTTTATAATACATCAGTACGTTATTTATTGAATTGCTATTTAAAAAATAATGCCAGAAAGTTGCCTAATGATTTACCAGAAAATATCGACTTACAAACAGCTTTTAGAATAGCAGGTTTTTTCTATAGAGATGGGCTGAGAAGTATAAATAAAAATTCTGGTGTTGTTAGGTTTAGAATAAAAAATTCTCGCAAAATAGATTATTTACTTTCATTGAATTTGGAAATCAAAGAAACTGAGGGAAATAGGTTTGTAATTGAACACAAATCCTTAGCTTCATGGATTCATCGGAATTTTTCTAATTGTGAAGATAAGACTGTACCAATTTGGTTATTAGAATTACCAGCAAATTTAATAGCGAGTTTTTGGGATGGCTTACAAAACAGCGATCATACAAATATAAAAGAAAAAAGTTGGTACTGTAATTCAACTAATAAAAATGCTTTAGAAATAATTCAAGCAACTGCACATATTAATGGTTTTAGGGCAAACCTAACTTTAAATAATAAAAATGAGGGTGAAGCGGATAAAAATCACAAACCTTGCTGGAGATTAGATATATCTGAAATTTCTACATATCCTGTCGAATGTTGCCAAGAAAATAGAAGTGTAGAAATAAAGGAAGGTTTTGTTAATTACAAAGGTAAAGTTTATTGTGCTTCTGTTTCTACTGGTGCTTTATTAGTTAGAAGAAATGGAAAAGTTATTGTGTGTGGAAATTGTATTGAACATCCTCAAATTACTTTTAATTGTGGATTTTTTCCCCATAGTGTTATGCAGCAAGCAAGAACTCATAGAATAGGTTGTTGTTTGTCGGGTAATACAATGGTTAGATTTGGGCATTCGTCTTTATCTAAAGGAGAGAAATATTATGAAGAAACAATTGAAAAATTAGCTAATTTATGGCATTACGGGAGAAAACATCAACAGACTTCTCAAGATGCAAAATATATGCAAGAAAGTATATCTAGACGTACTATTTTGACTTTAGATACTAAAACTAACCAACTTGTTTCTAGTAAAATTACCAATATTTATATTAATGGTGAAAAAGAAACTTACACAATAAAAACTGTTTCTGGTAAAGAAATAAGAGCTACATTGGAACACCAGTTTTGGACTAATCAAGGTTGGAAAAGGTTAAAGGAATTTAATAGTAGAACTCAATTATGTGAAGTGCAATTAACTGGTATTGAAGAAGGAGTCAGGAGTCAGGAGTCAGGATTCAGGAGGGAAAATTGCATGGGGATTCTAACCCCAAACAATTTTGAACACGGTGTAGACGGTGGGGTATTAAACCCGCAAAAAAAAGATAAAATTGCTCCACAAGAAATTAATTTTATGGAAAAAGAAGTATTAGATGAAAAGGGTAATTTGCGTTTAAACAGAAATAGTAGACCTCTTGCAGAAGTTTTAATTAAATCAGTTCAAGATATAGAATCAACAATTTTATCCCCCCTATTCCCTATTCCCTATTCCCTATTCCCTAACTTTGTAGAAATAGAATCGATTGAAAAGTTTGGTCAAGAAATTACTTATGATATTGAAGTAGAACATCCCGAGCATAATTTTATAGCTAACGGTTTAGTTGTTCATAATTCTTTTGATGTACAAAGTTATCGATATTGTTCGGGAAAAGTTATCGCAGTAGCAGATGGAAAAACGGATATAGAAACTGCTTTTTACTTACGTCCAGTTGGAGAATATTCTGATCGTCAGGGTAAAAAATATTATTATTCTGCTGAACAACGAGAAAAAGATTTAGAGTGGTGTTTGGAGGCGGCTAAAAAATACCAAATTGATCTGGAATTAGGAATGTCTGAAGAACACGCAAGAGGAAAAATTCCTTTTGATTATCGGCAGCATTTTGTTGTTAGTTTTAATTGTCGGAGTTTGCTACATTTTTTGGATTTACGTTATAAAAAGAACGCTCAATTAGAAATTCAAAAACTTTGTGAATTAATGTGGCCTCATGTTCAAGATTGGGTGCCCAATATAGCAGAATGGTATGAAAAAAATCGATTAGGTAAAAGTAGGTTAGCACCTTAGAAATTCAAAAGTCAAAAGTAAGAATTAAAGCCAAATTAGCACCTTAAGAAGTAGAGATTTAGCAACTACTAAAGAGGAGAGCGATCGCCTCTGGTTAAGAAGCGATCGCTGACTTGTTGGACTTACCACTCGTTATTGCGAGGTTTCAGGAAAAACAGTCTGGAAGGCAAAAGGCAGAAAATAGATTGATTTACCAAATGACAGGTAAATATCCCCATCTTTTGATTTTTTCATCTTTGGAAATCAGTGGAACTTTATGAAGCAAACTACTAGCAACAATTAATCTATCCGCAGGATCTCCATGAAATTCTCCAGGTAATCGAGTTGATAAAACCGCAATTTCTGGAGTAAGGGGTAAGAGTTTAGCTTTAGGATGCTGGAAAGCTAAACTCATCCAAATTTGAACATCCATTGATAATTCAATTCTATTTTTGGCAACTAGCATAGATAATTCCCAACAGCTAATAGCAGTAATCCCGATGATAGTATTATTCTGAATAGTTTCGATTGCTTTTTTTGAAAGTTTAGGAGATTCTGTCAACCACCAAATCCAAGCATGGGTATCAAGAATAATCATAAGTCAACATCCCAATTTTCATCAATAGGAGAAATAATATCCTTTTCATAAATAACACTATTTTTGAGTGGATTATTGACTAACCAGTTGGTTGAAAAATTAGAAGATTCAGCATTTTTTTTGAGTGCTATTATGACATCATGTAAGATATTAATTGTTGCATCATCGACAGAATCAAGTTCATTTTTGAGTTGTTCACGGTTAATCATAATAAATATTTATGAGTTAATAATTCGCCAAGTTTGATCAAGCAAATTATCCTTTTTATAAAGACACATAGTTTTGACAGTTTGGAGGATTGAAGCCTGTTCAACTGAGAATCCCACATTCAGCATTGGTAACTAAAAGGTTGGATATTATTGCTGTGGACAAGTGAACTTTATTGAATGCCATAGCAATCAATTAACATTAATTAGTTACTTGAACTTAGTATTTGCTCTTATTCGGACAATAGTAATATTTTTGTCTAGTAAACAGTTGGTTCTTAATTATTTTTTTATTCCAAAAAATTAGAAATTAACGTCTGGTGATTTAGAGCAGTCCTTTTGTTTGATTCCTGTAGTTATTCTTCAAAATCATACTATGTCTTTAATGTCAACCTCTTTAATTAGGGTTTGCTGAAAAAGTCTTATGGGTGAGGGTAGGAGACAGGAGACTCAAGACTGGAGACAGGAGAAAAGAATGTACCAGGAGAGGGACTTCCCGCCAGGAAAGTTAAATTTATTGATTTTTGGTAACCCAATGCGCTATCCAATCAATCATTTTGCTAACGGGGACAACGGGATCGCCAAACAAACTTTGAGCAACTGCTGTAGAATTAAACAAGTCTATGGGTTCTTCCTCACCGTCAAAAATTGGAGTTTTTCCCAATCTTTTCCCAAACTCATAGGCTACATAACGAACACTAACTAAACCAGAACCTCCGATATTGAGGGGACTGGTGGGGGTGGTGCAATGTAACAAAGAACGCAAAATTTGTACAGTGGCATCACCTTGCCAAATCAAATTACCACAGTCAGTAGTTAAAGAGATAGGCTGTCGATCTCGAACTTGACAGGCTATATCAAATAAAAATTTACAGTTTAAAGTAACTGCATAGCTGAAGCGAATGAGTCGCCCTGGTGTCCCAAATTTTTGAGAAAAGAATTGGAAAATACGCTCACGACCAACACAAGAATTAGCATATTCTCCTAATGGTTCGGTTTTAGCATTTTCATCTAAACCTTTGCTAGTGACAGAGACTAAAGGATAAACCACCGATGATGATAAAACCACAATACGTGATTGAGAAAATGATTGAGCTACTAACGCCGGAATATAGGTGTTTGTTACCCACATTAACTGCTCTTGACCTTCTACAGCATATTGCATATTGGAGAGGTTAAAGTGTTTTTCCGCTGCCGTGTATTTCGTTGCCATGTAGATAACATTGGGCAGTTTTGGCAATTGTTCCACTGCATTATTATCCAGCAAATTACAGACAATGGTTTCTACGCCCCAACTTTCTAGACGCTCACGAACTGCGGAATTACTAAAACGGGATACGGCAATAATACGTTTGTGGGGGGCTGCACGTTTGGCCATTCTTGCTAAAGACGGACCTACCTGGCCGCCAGCACCCAGTACAATAATATCTCCCTCAAGTTGGGCTAAATCTTCGATTAGGTCTTGACTGGGACAGGATAAGAGTTCTTCTAGTTCGGTTTCATTATTGATTTTGTCAGGTAAGCTACGAAAATCTAAAATTTCCATCGATTCATCCTTATTCTTATAATAGTCTAGTGCTACAACTTGACGTGCGGAACGTGGGTTAATGAAGCGATCGCTTCAGATAATTCACTGAAATTCAAACCTAAATACTAACTTTTTGAGTCCAGTAGGGTGTGTTTTGCTGATGAAAAGCGTTTTCCTAAAACACTATTTCAAGCTTGACGCGCCACTACGAGACTAACTAATTAAATCTGAAAGTTTTGAGAAATACAGGTATAAATTAAGCTATCATAGATTAAAGAAATTCCCTATTCCCTATTATGAAACTTAAAGTTAAAAAGTTAGATGAATTGGCAATTATTCCCTGTTATGCTCATAAAGGAGATGCCGGATTAGATTTATTTTCTATTGATGAATTAACTATTAATCCTGGAGAAAGTAAATTGATTCATACAGGTATTTCCATAGAATTACCGTCAGGAACAGAAGCACAAATTCGCCCCCGAAGTGGATTAGCATTAAAACATCAAATTACTGTTTTAAATACTCCCGGAACTATTGATGAAATTTACCGAGGAGAAATCGGAATAATTCTCATAAATCATGGTAAAAATTCCTTTCAAGTAACTAAAGGAATGAAAATAGCTCAAATGGTCATAGCATCAGTTTTATCTGTTAAAGTAGAAGAAGTTGATCAATTAAGTACAACTGAAAGAGATATTGGTGGATTTGGTTCAACAGGAATATTATGACAGAAGAATTATATCAAAGACCAACCTGGGATGAATACTTTTTAATGATTGCTAAATTAGCTGCTACTCGCTCAACTTGTTTAGCATTTCCAGTGGGGGCAGTAATAGTTAAAAATAAACAAGTTTTAGCAACTGGTTATAATGGTTCTCCTTCCGGTTCTTCGCATTGTACAACTCAAGGTTTTTGTTATCCAGAATTAAGTAGTTGTGATGCCAGTAAAATTTTACCATCCCGTGCTGTCCATGCCGAAGCTAATGCTATTGCTCAAGCAGCAAAACATGGCATTTCTACTAATGGAGCTGTTATTTATGTCACCTTAGAACCTTGTCTTTCTTGTTTGAAATTAGTTATTTCTGCAGGCATTAAAGAAGTTTTTTATGAGACTACTTTTAATAGTGGGGAAAAGGCAGCTTTAAGAGATATGTTTATCAAAGAGGGTTTAGTTACTATTAAGCAAATTTCTATCTCAGAAAAAATTGCTAAAAAAGCAGCAAGTTCTCTACTTTTTCCCACTTCTGTTCCTAAGTCTTCTTGAGAATTGAGAATTCAGAATTCAGAAGTTGTTTTTGTAATACTAAAAAGAAAATTACAAATAATTTGGTAAAATAACATATTTGATGTCAGATATTTATTGGATAGAAAAGAGAATTTGAATCCGAGAAAATGAGATTAAAGCTATTTCTACTGACTACTATAGCCATCGTAAATAATCTGTGAAAAAAAACTGTAGGGGTTTGGTCTCCAAACCCAGAAGATTAAC
>NZ_JAAHHT010000222.1:7924-16117 GCF_010672085.1 Okeania sp. SIO3I5 | reverse complement strand
CGCTACATTATTTAAACTACAAAAGTTGATCGAGATTAATAATGTAAAATCCTGTCATATTAAATCCGGTAGTATCAGTATAAACAAGGAAAAAATCAAAAATATTTTCCTGATTTCAAGCCTCTGACTTTAGGCAGAGGTTATAATTTTGAATTAATAATTTTGAATTTTGAATTGATTTTATTCCTTAATTAAAATGTTTGATTGTATAATAGTTGGCTCCGGCCCCGCTGGAGCAAGTGCAGCATATCATCTAGCAAAAAACGGACGTTCTGTATTAGTTTTAGAAAAAGAAACTTTACCTCGATATAAACCCTGTGGAGGTGGAGTTTCTCCTATTGTTCAAGAATGGTTTGATTTTGATTTTACACCAGCTATTTCTATGAAAATTAACTCCATTCGTTATACTTGGAAAAAAGGCGATTTAGTAGAAGTAAAACTACAAAATCAACAACCTATTTGGATGGTACGCCGAGAAATTTTTGATTATTTTATTGTTCAGCAAGCGCAAAAACAGGGAGCAGAAATTAGACATCAAACTCCAGCGATCGCCATAGAATTTAAGAACAATAATTGGCAAGTTTATACAAAGAATGAATCCTTTAGTTGTCGCTATTTAATTGCTGCCGATGGTGCTAAAGGTTCTATGGCAAAATGGTTAGGCTTTAAAAATCGTAAACGCTTTTCAGGTGGTGCGATGGAAATAGAAGTACCAGTTAAAAATCAACAAATTGATAGTGCTTATTTTGAATTTGGAATGTTAAATAATGGCTATGTTTGGAACTTTCCTAAAGCTGATGGATACTCGATAGGAGTCGGTACATTTTGGCGAAAACACGGTCAAAATTTTGGAGCTTTATTAACAGAATATGCCACGATGTTTGAGGTAGATATTCAAAATGTTCAGAAGTTTGGTCATCCTTTATGTTTATGGAATGGAAATCAAAAATTACATACTCAAAATTCTGTTTTAGCAGGAGAAGCAGCTTGTATTGTTGACCCTTTTACTGCCGAAGGAATTCGCCCTTCTATATTTACAGGTATTAAAGCAGCAACAGCAATTCATAATTCTCTAAATGGGGATTTATTTGCCCTAGAAAAATACACTCAAATAATTAATGATGAATGGGGTAAAGATATGGTTTGGGCACAACGTTTAGCTCAAGGATTTTCTCGTTTTTCAAGTATTGGTTATCAAGTAGGGGTGAAGCAACCTCGTGCCACTACTATTATGACGAAAACTTTGTCTGGAGAATTGCGTTATTCTGATGTAGTAAATTCTGCTTTACGAAAACTTTGGCAAAGGTAATTTCAGTTATCAGTTATCAGTTATCAGTTATCAGTACCTCTGGCTAAACCCAGAGGCTAGAAATAGAGAAATTGATTTTATCCTCATCAAAACAAAGGTTTTCTCTTATACCAATTCTCCATGAAGTTGCGCTTAATAAAAGATAACAGATATTAGTAAAATTCAGGTCTGGGGAAGAATTATTAAGCGCATTGTTACAGAGAAATGGTATTACTATAAAAAAATCAATTTTGTAACTCCATTGATATCTACTGTCTGTTGCCTTCTCCTGGAAAAAATATTCCAAGTATATGAAGTACAGATATTAAGAATTAAATCTTCCTAGTGCGGGCATCTTGCCCGTGATAGGTGTATTTCACTAAGGTATAATCTGCTGTATTTTTCATGCTTATACCTAATACTACTTTGAATACTACTTTGATAAATATTTATATCATTTCCGGTTGAATAGTTATCATTAAATAGTTGTAATTAAAGTTTGTAGTAGGACTTGAACAATATCTATCTTTTTGATCAATCCCTACTACAAACAAAAACTTTTTTATCACTATTCTTCCTTCTGCCATATTTTTCTCAATCTTGATTGTTAAAATCTACTCTGTCGTAAAGATCGCTAAAAGCTATTTGAAAATCTAGAGAAATTAACTTTAATATTGACTCTTGAGATTGATAATATGTAACTTCCCATTTTTCCTCAGCAGTTTTAGCATATTGTTCAATATAAAACTGATATTGGTCAATCAAAATATACTCTTTAAAATCAGGAATTGAGCGATAAAATTTAAACTTTTCACCTCGGTCATAATTTGCTGTTGATTTTGATAATACTTCAACAAGTATTGAGGGATTAGTAACTGTATCAGTACGATTTTGATAATAAGATGGTTGACCTTCAATTATCATTAGATCGGGGTAGGTATATAAATTATAATCGGGTATCCACAACCGTACATCGCCGATAAATACACGATAATTTTTGCCTTTTAAAGCCAACTTTAAGTAAGCACAAAAATTACTGGCAATTTCGTTATGATTAGTAGTTCCACCTGTCATTGGTATAATTTTTCCATTTCTATATTCATGTTTATATTCAGCAGTTTCCTCTAATAAAAAATATTCTTCAGGAGTATATATTTTATTTTCTGTTTGAACTTGCATATTTTTCTCAAATTCCAGATTAATATGGTAAAACCGACGGGGTAAATATTTTTTGCTTCAAGACTTATGCCATTTTGATAAATATTTGCTACAAATAACTAAGGGATTTTTTAGGAGTCAGAAGTCAGGAGGCAGGAGTCAGAATGAATTGCTTCAATACCACTTTTTAGGTCGGAAATAATCTTTTTTGTCAAAGGGATGTCTCCTGAAAATTATTTTTATCGCTCTTACTATTCGTAACATTCTTTTTTTTAAATGGTATTACGCACGCATATCAAATCATACACCATTTGTAGGGGCGATTTCCTGCGGAATGCTGCGCAAACGTGAATCGCCCATACTAGATATAGTGGTTCTGCGTAAGTCCTGTACTTGTTCCCCATCTCCCCACCCTTCCCACACTTCCCATACCTCCCACACCTCCCACCCTTCCGACACCTACTCCCTAAATTAAAATCGATTTGAAGTAATTATTACCCGAGGTTCAGCAAGATATAAATCGGTGCGATAAACGAAATAAACTAAACCTTTTTTATCAACCCATCGTTCATATAATATCTTCAAATTTTTTGTAATTTCTTCCCGTTCATAACCTTGATTTGGCACCGATGAAGAACTCATTATTCGCCCTATTAGTCCGAGTAAATCTAACTCTTGTCGATGAGCAAATACTGAATGTCTAAAATTAACAAAATGCGGACTTTCTTCTAAAGATGCAATCGAAACATTACCCTTATTTTCAGCTAGTGGATGAAGTTTAGATATCTGCTTCATTAAATTACTATTTTCTTGAGTAAATCCATCTTCTTTATTCCAGTTATTTCGTACAATAGCTAACCTGCCAGATGGTTTTAAAATTCTGTGAAATTCTTGTAGAGTAGGTTCCAAGTTAAACCAATGAAAAGCATGAAAACAAGTTACTATATCGACAGATTCATTAGGTAGATTAGTAGCTTCTGCAGTTGCCTCCTGAAATTTGATTAAAGGATGAGGTGTAGCAGCATTTCTCATTTCAATATTTGGCTCAATAGCGATTACATTGATTCCCTGTTCAGCTAACATTCTAGAGCCAATTCCTGTACCTGCCCCAATATCTGCTGCTACTAATTTAGAAGGATTTTCAAATCTACTTATTATAGCAGTAATAGCTTCTTTTGGATAGTTGGGTCTATACTTTGCATAATCTGTTGCTCGGTCAGAAAACCGATTTAGTGGGTTCATGTTATCTTAGCCACTCTTAATTAATATTATTTTCATTCACAACTTTAACTCAATTCTCAAATCATGGCATTCTGGAAATAGAAAGTTAAGTAAGCATTCAGCTATTAGCTATCAGTTCTCAGCAATAAGACCCTACTTTTGTAGTAAGATTTAACTCTGGCTCAATTTAACAGAGATTAAAGAGATTAAGAAAACATTTAATATTTAAAATTTAGTCTAGATTTTGATATTTTAAAAAAATTAATTATATTTACCAAACTAATAGTAAAAAGTTATAGATATTTTTCGTAAGCATTCAGCGGTTAGCTAGCCTCTTTTAGAGGAGCTAACGCTATCAGCTATCAGCTTCATTATCTTTAAAAGAGGAAAAAGTAGTTGAGATGTTTCAAAGAATTCAAAGTATGGGAAAAAGTCTATCAGCTAACCTTAATAGTCTAGTCTATCGAGCTACATTGGATTATTAGAAAGCTGAGAGCTGACTGCTAATAGCTGAATGCTTACTATTTTTCAATAATTAATAACTAACAATTAATAATTACCTCTTCTGTAATAGAAGGATTGGGTTAAAAAGAATTTTTTTCTTCTCAAGAGAAGATTGGATATCGACCAACTTAAGACAAGTGCTAGGATATTTCCTTATATTCAATTCTGTTACCGAAATAATTAATAATTTAACAATTAAAGAATTAGATAATTCAGGTTTAAAGCCTCCCCTTTCAAGAGGAATAAAATAAATCTTTTCCTTTGAGTCAATCCTCTCCCTTTTAGGGCTATCCCTTATAAGAAACTCCCTAAAAGGTTGTGGGGAGGGTGGGGAGGATGGGGAGGATGGGGAGGTGTGGGGAGTAAGAATCTTCAAAAAAACGTCTAAATTCAATACACTTTTCTGATGAAAAAGACTTTCAAACGGCCTATACATAACTTCTCACTTTTGTCAGTTTTTATGTGAAGAAAGATGTTTATAAAGCATAGCTTTTAGGGAGAGGTAATTATCAATTATCAATTATCAGTTATCCATTATCCATAGGCTGTCAATTCATTCTGAACATAATATAATATATTAATTACATCTATTCATATTTACCGATTGGACTAAGAAAATCCTATGAAAGTAATCAAAAAAATTATCCTCCATTATCAAGACGATCGCTCGGATAAAATTTATGAGGTTGAGCTATTTGAAGTGAAAGAAAATCAGCATTATATGGTTAATTTTAATTACGGTCGTCGTGGTTCAGAATTAAGACATGGTATTAAAACAGATGGCTATGTTCCTTTTGCAAAAGCTGAAAAAGTTTTCAATCAAGTAATAGCAGAAAAAATTAAGCGTGGTTATCGTGACGTTACTGGAATTTCTCTAGATTCTCTCCCTAAAAAAACAGAAGTTCCTAACCAGAATCATTTGCGTAAACAAGCAATTCTGGAACATTTAGCTAGAGAAAAAACTGGTCGTCCTCTGGAAAGAATTATTTGGCGGGCAGGGGAATTAAAAATAGCTGAAGCTACTCCGATGTTAATTAATTTTATCGGCACTGGTACGGATTTAAGAGATTATTGTATTGCTTGGTCGTTGGGTTGGTGTGGTGGAAAAGATGCTCTTGCTGCTTTAATTAGACTGTATGAAAATCCGGCAACTTCAGAGTTTGTTAGTCGGATAGTTTTTGAGGCGATTTTGAAATTATCTGAACCGGAAGTTCGCGCCGAATTACAGACAGAAATGATCGAGTTTTTATCGCCAGAATTAAGGGAGTTTGCCCGTCATGGAACGGCAGAAAAATTTGAGGAAGTATTTAAGCAACGTCTAGGGGAAGGTAAAGGTTTTTCAGACATAGAAAGACTATATCAAATAGATAATGAATATGTGCGACCTGCTCTTTTAAATTTTCTCCGTACTGCTCCATTTCAAGAAAACTTTTTTCAGCCAATTCGTCATATTTTTAAAATGGCTGAATATCGTCGAGACCCAGAAATTTTTGGCATTCTTACTTATAGATTTGACACAGAAAAAACAACTGGTTGGAATGTTTATACTGAAAAAACTCGTAATTATTTACAGAAGCGAATTTGGCGAATTTTAGAGAAACTTGGCATAGATAATGATGTTGAATATATTAATTTAGCGGTAAGTATTTTACGGCAATATTCTGATGCTGATGTTATGTATTATCGGCTAGAAAAGAGATTTTATTCTCAACTCGAACATAGATTTGTTGATTTTCTAGTTCTCTCTCATATTCTCTACACAAATCATTCTCGTTATTCTTTATCTTCTGATAGGCTAGAGTGGAAGTTTAACGGATACTTTGAACGAACTAATAAGGAGATTAAACAACGGGGAGAAGCTTTTCCTGAATTATGGGAGAAACAACCAGAAATATTGGTGCAATTATTATTAGAAAGTAACTGTCATGCTGTAAATAATTTTGCTGTGAGAGTATTGGATCGTTGCCAGAGTTTTTATCCAAAAATTAATATCAAAACTCTCATAGAATTTATCAAAAAATCTTATGAAGTTACAGTTAGATTTGGATTTGAATTAGCTATAGAAAGATATAAAAAAATAGACCCCGATATAGATTTGGTTTTAGCATCGGCAAATAGTATTTTGCCTAAAGCACATACGGCAGCTTATCGCTGGATAAATAAACAACCAAATAGATTTTTAAATGCTAATTTTCTGGCTGGTTTAATTACCAGTCAGGAACCAGACACTCGTGAATTTGTTCAAACATTTCTTAGTTCACATAGTCTGAAAGAAGGTACTGCTAAAGTATTAATTGGTAAAGTTATTGCTGAGTTATTAACCTTTAAACAAGAAACTTATTGGATAGAGCGAGTCGCTCAAGATATTGCGGATATATTGTTGAGTTGTTTGAGCTATCAATTAAAACAATTGGGTATGGGAGTTATTATAGATTTACTCCAACATTCATTGGTAGAAATTCAAGAGTTAGGAGCAAATATTCTGGAAAACCATGAAACTCCTGCTGCGGAATTACCTACTAATTTAATTGAGTCGTTGATTGAATCTCCCTATCCAAAAATTCGGGAAATTGGTATTAGAATATTTGGGCAGTTGCCAGAGGAAATTTTGATCGGTTCTCGGCGAGATTTAATTATTGCTATGGCGGTTAGTTCTGAGGAAGATATTTGGAGTTTAATTGAGCCTATTATTCAGGATTTGACAAGGAAATATTCAGATTTTGCTAGTCAGTTAGCAGGGGAATTTATCGACATTTTGCTAATGCCAGAAAAGTCAGAAGGGGTTCACGATTATTTAGCAGGTTTATTGAGGGATGATATTCCGGGATGGCAAGAAAGTATTAGTTTAGAAAAAACTAAGCAGTTATTAAGGGCTAAATCAGACTTTACTCAAGAATTAGCGGGTTTAATTTTAAAGGCAAATTATCGGCAGTGGGCAGGAGATTTTGCCACAATTGAAATTGTTAAGTTGGCAAATTATCAATTAGTGGCAGTTAGACAAGCTGCATGGCAAATTTTTTCTGAAAATATTCCTCGTTTTAGAGGTAATTCTCAGGAGATGTTGGCTGCGGTTAGGTTGTTAGAATCTGATTGGGAAGATTCTCGTAATTTTGCTTGGGAAATATTTCAAAAATCATTTGATGAAACTGATTGGTTGCCGGAAATAATGGTGAGTATTTGTGATAGTGTGCGGGATGATGTAAGGGTGTTTGGGCGTCAATTGGTGAGTCGTTATTTTGAGGATAGTTATGGTCAAGATTATTTGTTGAAGTTTAGCGAACATCCTTCGGGAGATATGCAGGTTTTTGCTACGGATTTTTTGTCAGATTATGCTGCCGATAATGTGGAAAGATTGCGAGATTTGCAGCCTTATTTTATTAGTGTTTTGTGTCAGGTGAATAAAGGTCGGGTGGCAAAGCAACGAGTATTTAGTTTTTTGGAAAAGGAGGCAGAAAAAAGTGAGGCAGCGGCGAGAATTGTGGCGGATATTTTGACTAGGCAGTCTGTGACTATTGCCATTGGGGATAAGGCAAAGGCGATTGAAATTATGTTGAAAATTCATAATAGTTATCCAGAGGTTTCTTTGCCTATTTCTGTTAGGTCTGTTTCTCGGAAAGTTAAAAGCTCACACGGATTATGGCACGGATACACGGATTGAGTGTCAGTCCACTACTGGACTGAAGCACCCCTCCAGAGGTGATGAGTCGGGAAAGTTTCCGACTATTGCCTTAAGAGCCAGAGTTTAATCATTTGCTAAAGCACCCGCCAGAGGTAATGAGTCGGGAAAATTTCCTTCTGTTGCGTATAGAGCAATAATAGATTCATTTTATGAAGCACCCTGTCAGAGGTAATGAGTCGGGAAAATTTCCTTCTATTGCGTATAGAGCAATAATAAATTCATTTTATGAAGCACCCACTAGAGGTGATGAGTCGGAATTTTTCCCGACTGTTGCCTTAAGAGCCAGAGTGTAATCATTTGTTAAAGCACCCGCCAAAGGTGATGAGTCGGGAAAATTTCCTTC
>NZ_JAAHHT010000222.1:0-7914 GCF_010672085.1 Okeania sp. SIO3I5 | reverse complement strand
ATTCATTTTATGAAGCACCCACTAGAGGTGATGAGTCGGAATTTTTCCCGACTGTTGCCTTAAGAGCCAGAGTGTAATCATTTGTTAAAGCACCCGCCAAAGGTGATGAGTCGGGAAAATTTCCTTCTGTTGCGTATAGAGCAATAATAGATTCATTTTATTAAGCACCCTGCCAGAGGTGATGGATCGGGAAAATTTCTGACTATTGCCTTAAGAGTCAGAGTTTAATCATTTGTTAAAGCACCCGCCAAAGGTGATGAGTCGGGAAAATTTCCTTTTGTTGCGTATAGAGCAATAATAGATTCATTTTTTGAAGCACCCCGTCAGAGGTGATGGATCGGGAAAATTTCTGACTATTGCCTTAAGAGTCAGAGTTTAATCATTTGTTAAAGCACCCGCCAAAGGTGATGAGTCGGGAAAATTTCCTTTTGTTGCGTATAGAGCAATAATAGATTCATTTTTTGAAGCACCCCGTCAGAGGTGATGGATCGGGAAAATTTCTGACTATTGCCTTAAGAGTCAGAGTTTAATCATTTGTTAAAGCACCCGCCAAAGGTGATGAGTCGGGAAAATTTCCTTTTGTTGCGTATAGAGCAATAATAGATTCATTTTTTGAAGCACCCCGCCAGAGGTGATGGATCGGGAAAATTTCTGACTATTGCCTTAAGAGCCAGAGTGTAATCATTTGTTAAAGCACCCGCCAAAGGTGATGAGTCGGGAAAATTTCCTTTTGTTGCGTATAGAGCAATAATAGATTCATTTTGTGAAGCACCCCGCCAGAGGTGATGGATCGGGAAAATTTCTGACTATTGCCTTAAGAGCCAGAGTTTAATCATTTGTTAAAGCACCCGCCAAAGGTGATGAGTCGGGAAAATTTCCTTCTGTTGCGTATAGAGCAATAATAGATTCATTTTGTTAAGCACCCCGCCAGAGGTGATGAGTCGGAATTTTTCCCGACTGTTGCCTTAAGAGCCAGAGTGTAATCATTTGTTAAAGCACCCGCCAAAGGTGATGAGTCGGGAAAATTTCCTTTTGTTGCGTATAGAGCAATAATAGATTCATTTTGTTAAGCACCCCGCCAGAGGTGATGGATCGGGAAAATTTCTGACTATTGCCTTAAGAGCCAGAGTGTAATCATTTGTTAAAGCACCCGCCAAAGGTGATGAGTCGGGAAAATTTCCTTCTATTGCCTTAAGAGTCAGAGTTAAATTATTTGCTGAAGCACCCGCCAGAGGTAATGAGTCGGGAAAATTTCCTTCTATTGCCTTAAGAGTCAGAGTTAAATCATTTTTCGAAGTACCTTGCTAGAGGTACTGATAACTGAAATGGCAAACTTACAAATAAAAATTCCAACAAATACATGGGTTTCAGCTACTTGTAAAGTAAAAGTTTAACTAATTGTAGTTATAGAAAAATCAGAACTCAAGAAGTACAACCAGATATTTCCTACTATATAGGTGACAATACCAATATTATTCCCAGGGGAACTTCCGTTGTAGGTTTAGATATATATCCATCGCCAGATTTAGTCATAGAAATAGCCAATACTTCACTGGCAGATGATAAAGGTGAGAAAAGGCTAATCTATGAAGATTTAAAAGTCAAAGAATATTGGGTAGTTGATGTAAAAAATGTAGATATTATTGCTTTTACTGTGGTTAATAATGGCAGTAAAAGAATTAGAGAATCTCAAATTTTACCGGGATTAGTAATAAGTGTTTGAAAAGAGGCTTTACAACAGAGTCGAAGTATGGATCAAAATGAAGTTATTGCCTCTCTATTTTCTCAATTTCAAGCATCTTGATTATAATAGTATAGTAATTTTAAATAGGTTAATAGGTTGTAAAATTTTATAAATGCGGGGTTTGGTCTCCAAAGCCAATCAAAAAAGGATTGATATGACTAGAAAATCACGTCTCAAGTTTCCCCATCAAGTTATTGTCTCCCTATTTTCTCAATTTCAAGATTCTTGATTATAATAGTATAGTAATTTTAAATAGGTTAATAGTTTGTAAAATTTTATAAATGCGGGGTTTGGTCTCCAAAGCCAATCAAAAAAGGATTGATATGACTAGAAAATCACGTCTCAAGTTTCCCCTTTCAAGGGAATAAAAAAATAAAATTCAGTATTTGAAGCCTTCTACTTTAGGAGATACTGATAACTGATAACTGATAACTAATAACTGATAACTGAAATGACAAATTTACAAATAAGAATTCCAACAGATACATGGGTTTCAGCTACTTGGGATGAATATCTCCAAACTATCGAAAATCCCATTTATACCAAAGCAAAATCTTATTATTATCAAGGAAAATTTAGAATAGAAATGCCACCAGTAGGTTACGATCATGCCAGCGATCATTCACTTATTTCCGCAGCTCTTGGTATTTTCTGTAGTCTCAAAAATATCGACAGTAACGGTTTAATTAATTGTAGTTACAGAAAAATCGGAACTCAAGAAGTACAACCAGATATTTCCTACTATATAGATGATAATTCTAATATTATTCCCAGGGGAACTTCTGTTGTAGATTTAGATACATATCCATCGCCAGATTTAGTCATATAAATAGCCAATACTTCACTCTCTGATGATAAAGGTGAGAAAAGGTTAATCTATGAAGATTTAAAAGTCAAAGAATATTGGATAGTTGATGTAAAAAATGTAGATATTATTGCTTTTAGTATGGTTGATAATGGCAGTAAAAGAATTACAGAATCTCAAGTTTTGCCAGAATTAGTAATAGGTGTCTTAAAAGAGGCTTTAGAACAGAGTAGAAGTATGGATCAAAATGAAGTTATTGCTTCCCTATTGTCTCAATTTCAAGATTCTTGAAATATAGTAATCTGTGCTGATGTTGTCAGATTCTATCTAACAGGGTTTGGAGACCAAACCCCTACGGTTTTTTTGACAAATTATTGACGATTAATATAGCAGACTGTGCTGATGTTGTCAGATTCTATCTAACAGGGTTTGGAGACCAAACCCCTACGGTTTTTTTGACAAATTATTGACGATTAATATAGCAGACTGTGCTGATGTTGTCAGATTCTATTTAATAGGGTTTGGAGACCAAACCCCTACGGTTTTTTTGACAAATTATTGAGGATTAAAATACTAGAGTGTGCTGATGTTGTCAGATTCTATCTAACAGGGTTTGGAGACCAAACCCCTACGGTTTTTTTGACAAATTATTGAGGATTAAAATAGCAAACCGCGCTGATGTTGTCAGATTCTATTTAATAGGGTTTGGAGACCAAACCTCTACGTTTTTTTTGACAAATTATTGAGGATTAAAATAGCAAACCGCGCTGATGTTGTCAGATTCTATTTAATAGGGTTTGGAGACCAAACCTCTACGTTTTTTTTGACAAATCATTTATGATTAAAATAGCAAACCGCGCTGATGTTGTCAGATTCTATTTAATAGGGTTTGGAGACCAAACCCCTACGGTTTTTTTGACAAATCATTTAGGATTAAAATAGCAAACCGCGCTGATGTTGTCAGATTTTATATAATAGGGTTTGGAGACCAAACCCCTACGGTTTTTTTGACAAATCATTTAGGATTAATACAACAGAATTTAAACCTCAAATTACCAAAAAAATTATGGAATTTAACTACTCTTATAAAGGCAATACAGGTGTCACTAACAATGGCAAAAATACCCAGATGTCATTCTCTCCAGACACTAAACGAGAACCTACCTATTTTGTCGGCGAACTGGGAAAAAATGTGGCATTTCGTGAAGCTATCAGCGCTTTACATGACGTAGTAGTTTCCGATCTCCGATATAAACCAAAAGATAAAACTGCCTATAAAGAATGGCGTGCCCAACAAGAAGATGAAATAGACTGGGAAAATATCGCAGCTCAACGTCAAGAAGTAGTTCAAAAAATAACAGAAATTAACACAGAATTAAACCAACTATACCAAAACCGACACCAACGTTTAAAACCTTTTTATCAAGCTCAACAAAAATTCTTTCAATATCTTTATAATATTGATTATGATGCTTGGTTCGTTTTTGATCCAGTAATAACCGTTCATCCTGATGAAATTTTCTTTGAATGTTTCAGCGTTGATGAATCAACTTATGGAAGACTTGGAGCAAGTTATGAAGTATTCAAAAATATCAATGATTTTGCCTGCGGAACTACTAACATTGACTATTCCGCGGCGCTCTATCAAGAATTCCAAAAAATCCGTAGTTATAAAACAACTGAACTCCAAGTAGATCCTTCTGGTTTTGAAGTTAAAACTACCAACGAAGAAACTTTTAAAGAAGTAAAAATAGACCTGCCGGATAGTTGGGTAAGAGGATTTTTACAGGTCAGTTCAGCTATGTCATTACCAGCTACAAAATTCGACCTTCACCCAATGGATATTTATAATATGTGTTTGGTTTTGCGTCGCCACAAAGAAAAACAGGGACCCCGCAGTATTCGCTATTTTTTAGAACCAGGAGAACCAATAGAAATTGTATTTGAACCTTGGAATTTGGAAATAATTTGTCACCGTTCAATTTACACCGGAAATTCTACTCAACAAATCCGAACTTGGGGGCGAAGAAGACTACATATTTTAGAACGTTTAATTCCTATTGCTAATAAATTTACCGTTCATTTATTAGGTACAGGAATGCCGTCTTTTTATGTGGCAGATTTAGGAGATATGTCTTTTACTTTAGGATTATCAGGATGGACGGCAAATGATTGGGCACAAGCTGGTAATTTTGACTTAATGGCACCCCGCGCTGATGTGGATGAATGGACTCAGAAAATAATATTTAATGGGTTGCGAGAAAACTGGTTTGAAACTGCTGATAGTTTGGCAAAAAGACTTCATTTAAGTCGTACTTCTGTATTGGGTGCTTTGGGTGCTTATACTCAAGCTGGACGAGTAATTTATGATTTGAATAAACAGGTTTATCGGGTGCGAGAATTAAGTCGGGAACCTCTACCAATGGAGAGGTTAAGGTTTGCAAATGAACGGGAAGAAAGTGCTAATAGATTTTTGCAAGAAAATCTTGTTGAGGTAAATTCTGTCAATGATATTAATGGAGTTTTGAGGATTGAAGGAACTGTGATGAATAGGGGAATAATGTTTTCTCCTTCTTTAAGTGTCGATCGCGATGAACGGATAATTGAGGCGCAGTGTAATTGTAATTGGTATCAGCAGAATAAATTGTATCAGGGGCCTTGTGAACATATTTTGGCCTTGCGGATGCAGCAGGCCCGCCATTTCAGTGATCAGTGATCAGTTATCAGTTATCAGTGGCCTCCAACTAAACTATGCTTTACCCATAAGTCGGCCCAGTAGGGTGCGTTAGACGGCTAAAATTTAGACTGTGAAAGGGATTTAACAATCCGTCGTAACGCACCATTTAATATTTGACTGTCCACTTCAAAAAACAAAAAACTATTTGCGTAGTGCTAAATCTTTTTCCATTTTCTTTTTTTTCCAACTTAATTCCTATCTTGAAAGCGATCGCTCCGAATCAAAATTGGGAAAAGTTATGTTATGATACTACTACCACCCACAGTTTAATAGTTGGTCAACAGCCTTGCAATTTGGGCGGTGGATCGCCGTCCTTGTGTTGAGTCCGCACACGCATCACTAGCCTGCTTTTGACTGTTCGGGTCATCCCACCCAGACCTGGCTAACGGTTTGGCTTCCTGGAAGCTTATCCTATTCTGGGTGGGAGACCCGTTTGAGTTAAGCAGTCTAGTCCTGAGAGGTTTACGAAGGGGAAACCAAGTATTGTGGGTGTTTTTTTTGATTAATTAGGGTTTGCTGATTAGCAGTTTAAATCATCTATCTTAATTTTTGAAAAGATAACAATATAGTTCTCCAAAAATTAAAAATAAAATCAATTTTTATCTATAAATTATCAATTACTTTCCCCTATTCGCTGTTGCCTTTTCTCTGAAGATTTCTAATAGAAGTATTAACTACAAACTCCAATTTTCTAGGGGTAAGTTAGGAACTTTGCTCAAGTCTTTTTTATTCCGTGTCACAACAACTGCTTGGTTTACTAAAGCAATAGCAGCAATTCTTAAGTCGTGGATTCCTACAGAAACTTTTTGTTGACGAAGATTTTGATAATAGGTATTAGCTGCATCATTAAAATCTAGTAATTTTACATTGCAGAAGAAATCCTGAGTTGCTCGTAGTTTATAATAAGCAACTGATAAAAATTCAGGTTTTTTAGTATTAGCAGTTACTTTGTTGATAATAGCTAGTCTTCTTTGTAGTTGTTCTTCCAATGAAACAACTGTGACAAATATACTAGCGTTTCCTATTTCTCTTGCTCGTTGACAAATCTTGGGATGGTTGTATTGGAATAAAGTAATATGATCGGTATCCAGAATATATTTGCTCACTCTGACTGACTTTCCTCCGCAGCAGTTTCTTGAGCAGCAACTTGTTCATCTACTTCGCGTCGATAAGCAGCCATATTTTCTACAAACTTATCAAATAAAGGGTCATCTTTGAACATACCCGCATATTTCACCCAAGGATTGGACAGATCGACTTGCTGTTGATAGATGAACAAAGGTAAACAACATAGTCTCAGTGTTACCCACCAGAGGTAAGACATTAGAGGATGTGAAAAAGCTTCATCATCAAGTAAACCATGAGCCATGAGATTTCTCAAATTAGAGCCAGAATGTTCAACAAGTAAACCTTTCAAGTCAAAAAGTGTGTCTTCATCAAAAATGTCTTTTATTTCAGGGAGGTAAAGAATTTTGTTTGACATACTCCCGACGTTGCCCTTACGGGACAACGCGGGATTCTTCAGTCTGGGAAACCCTGACCGCTGCGCATGACAGAGGTGATGTCCTCCCCCTGTATTGACATTGATAATAACAAAATGCTCCTAAAAGTGTCAAGGGCATATAAACGTTTAGCTTATGAAGGTATCCAAATCCGGGCCCAGGCTTTCATCCCGACGCTCCCCCTCCCCCCTATGCACGGGGGGTTAGGGGGGAGGGAGAGCGCGGGACTTCCCGCCAGGAAAGTTAAATCATATTCATTCTGAATTCCTTTATCGTCATATTTAGAAGTTAATACACCTTGTTTTTGAAGTAAATAACGAATAGAATTTTCAATTTGAGGAATGAGAATATGAGTAGATGTGTAGAAATCTCCAGTTATTCCAGCATATAATCCTTTACCAAACAAATGTACTCGCTCAGGTGGTACAAAAGAATTATTTTCAACAATAGGAAGAAAGTCTTCAACTTGTACAGAATGTTCTAAATTTATTTGTTCTATAGCTGGTTCTATCACTGCTTGAGCTATCAAGATTTGGTCTTTCATATTTTGCTCATACATTTCATATTTAATTGCTTTTTCTGGTTTTCCAGATTCAGATTTAATTGCTTCTTCAAGTTTGTTAGATTGTCTAGCTACAACTTTACCCATTTGATTTATTCTTACTTTTGACACCATAAGAGATAGAGGTTCTTCAGCCATTTTCTCAATTGCTTTTTTAAGTCGAGAAACTTTCTTAGGAACTCTTAAAAAAGCTAGAGAAAAAAGGGTATCCTGTAGTTTTTTATCTCTAACGCTTGCTCTAACTTCCTCTGCTGTTTCATCAATTGAATCGGAAGACGTAGTAACTAGCTCTTTCGCGTATTCTTGTTGATATTGAAGCAGAAGTTTATGAGCTTCTTCAGCTTTTACTTTTGCTCTTGCTTTTGCTGCTGGAGTTTCTTCTTTTGTATCAGAAATTTTTATAAAAGCTTTAATAGCTTCTTGTAAGGAAATTGATGCTGCAAAATAAGCACGAGAAGAATTTTTTAGAGTGTATTCAGCTTCCTTCAAATATGTTTCCGCAGCAAGCATTGAAGCTGCACTTTTATTTTCTCCATCTTTTTCTATACGATGCCATTTTGCTTT
>NZ_JAAHHT010000221.1 GCF_010672085.1 Okeania sp. SIO3I5 | reverse complement strand
TAGAGAAGCCAAAGGTTCAGAGACTATTCCTGAACCTTTGGCTTCTCTGACACCAACTTCTACGAAAGATTCTTAGTTATGGTTCGCTTTCTTAATCTTAAAGCATTGAAAAATAAAGGCTAAAGCACTTTGGGGGCGAAAAAAGCTCCAGCTTTTCAGATTAAAAAGCTCATGTATGTTAGTATTTTGGGCAGACTGAGGGTAGAAAAATCAAGGGACAATTCTTCCGCCTACTTCATCTATAATTCCTATTTATCCTAACTTTGCACGGAGTAAGCATCCTAGTCCCTACCTCCAGCCTAATTCCTAAATTATAAAATAGGCATTTATAGCCTCCTTGACTATTAACCATTTTTTGCAATAGAGGTAATTATTAATTGTTAATTATTAATTATTGCACTGTTCCCTGTTCCCTCTTTTCTGGAGATGACTAATATTCAACTGCAACTGAATAAACCTTGGTTGAGGAGGCTAAAAACAACGATCGCCTCAACTTTTTTATTCTTGTCATTATTGACAATTGAGGAAAAATATGCTTTAGCTATTGAAGATTGCCTGCCTCCTCCTAATAATGAATACTTATTGGTAATACCTACAGAAACACCAGCTAATGAAAATCTGGTTCGCCAGAGTCTACCACCAGATATAAGAATAGATATATGTCGTTACATAGATAAGAATGTTAGCACTATCGGAGGCTTTGATGACCAAGATGTAGCCAGTGATTGGGCACGTTATATTCAAGACATTATAGGATTGCGTGCTTATGTAGTTAAACCGAGCGAAGATACAACATTACCCAATCAACCTCTACCAGCACCTCCAGAAATAGGTTTTAATCCTCAACCCTTGGGTAGTGGTTATGCTGTTTTAGTTGATTATAATAATCAAGCAGAAATAGCTTTACAGTTACAGAGAAGTTTAGGGCGTAATGTAGGTTTAGCTGCTTATGGACAAAAATCTTTCTTATTAGTAACCTATACACGGAAACGTAAAGCTGCGACAAATAGTATGTTCAACTTAAGCGATCGCGGATTTTTAGCTTTTGTTGTAGATAGTAGTAAGGTAACATTAATTAGTCCTAGAGTTAAATTAGAAAATAGGTAAGCATTCAGGTATTAGCGGTTAGCTCTCAGCTTTTTGATGAATGAAGTAGTTTTAGATGAATTATATATAGATTTTAGAGACTGAATCCACAACTAAAGATTGAGATTGTCAGAGTGCTTAATGTTCGGTGGGTGGGGTGCGGAAACTTAAATTTTGGCTACGATTAACGGGTTATTGCCGCCTTGCCCTCCCCACCCTACGCCTGGATTTAATATTCCTTTTACAAACAGTCTCTTAACAACTTTTGTAGTAATATTTTATTCGAGGTCAATTAATATAGCTTTAAACCTATACCAAAAATAGAATATCAACTTAGGGAAAAGAAACAATCAAAATTTTCTATTTATCCCCTATAATAAGTTAATTAAAATGTTATCTTATCAAGCCAAGATGGTAGGAATAAATGTAATTCTTACTTAAGAATCTTATAGGTCAAAAGCAAGTTTTATGGATAATAATTTTCTGACCGTTGACAAGAAAGACAAAAAAATCAAGTCACTTTTTCACCGAAAAGAGTAAAAAGAGGTTTGTATCATACTCCCAGCAAAGGATTAATCAATCAGTAAAGTGAATGGTTCTTTGAACATTATGAAAAAATCAGCTCCCTTTTTTCTTTGACCATGGGATAGAGGAGCTATTGCGTTGGGCGGGTTCCCCGACTTGAAGCAACTGGCGTAGTTTTCTAGTTTACCCAGTCAGGGTAAGACCTATAAAATAAAGATATGTCTTATGTGACTATATTTTTATTAACTATAAACAAAACTAGCAATCCAAGATACAGCTACTCCCAGACAAAAACCTGCTATTACCTGTATAGGAGTATGACCTAATAATTCTTTAAGACGGTCTTGATTCAAGTAATGGTCTTCTTGGAAAAATTCATCCATAATTTGATTAAGAATTCGTGCTTGTAATCCTGCTGCTTGACGAACTCCTGCTGCATCATACATTACTATAATTGCAAAGACCAAAGCCAAAGCAAATTCTGGACTACCCCACCCTTTTGTCTGGCCTACTCCTACTGCCAATGCTGCCACAAAAGCAGAATGGGAACTAGGCATTCCCCCACTTGTGAATAAAGCTTGTAAATTAATCTGGCGATGTTGAAATAACTCGACAAATATCTTCAAAAATTGAGCCATGAAACAAGCAAGGAGAGCAACCCATAGAACATGGTTATCCATTATTTCACCAATATTCTCCATATTACCCCCCTAATTAGTGCGGCTGATAATAAAATCTGCTAAGGCTATAAGTGGCATTGCCTTTTCTCCAAAAACTTCTAACTCTGCTTTGGCATTCTGAACCAGTTTTTGAGCTTGACACCGAGATTTTTCTAATCCCCAAATTGCTGGATAGGTTGCTTTTTGAGCCTCAAGATCCTTTCCGGCAGTTTTGCCTAGCTCTTCTGTAGTAGCAGTAATATCGAGAATATCATCAACTATTTGAAAAGCTAAACCAATATTTTGAGCATATCGGGAAAGTCTCTGTAAATTAGATTGGGATGCACTCGTAAGTATCGCCCCACAGACTACACAAGCTTCTAAAAGAGCGCCTGTTTTATGAGTATGGATAAAATGCAATGTTTCTTCAGATACCTGTGAGAGACCCTCCGAAGCTAAGTCCACTACTTGGCCTCCAACTAATCCTGCTGCTCCGACAGCTTTTCCCAAGCGAGCGATAACCTGTAGAACTTGCTGTGGTAATACATTCTTAGTTTGAGTAGCGACAAACTCAAAAGCGTAACTTAATAAACCATCTCCTGCAAGAATTGCGATATCCTCACCATAAACTTTATGATTAGTCAACTTGCCTCGGCGATAGTCATCGTTATCCATTGCGGGTAGATCGTCATGGATTAAGGACATGGTGTGGATCATTTCTAATGCACAGGCAGTTGGCATTGCCATTTCTATATTTCCACCTGCTAATTCACAGGTAGCTAAACAAAGAATTGGACGTAAGCGCTTACCACCTGCTAATAGAGAATAGCGCATCGCCTCATAGATTTTTTCTGGGTAGACTACGCTGATAGAATTGTTAAGAGCTTTTTCAACTAGAGCTTTTCGCTCTGCTAAATAGGTAGATAAGTCAAAAGTTGTATCTATTTGGAATTGAGGGACCATGGAATTAATCTGGTGGCCAGTCTTTGGCATTAGCACCATAGATTATACACTTTATTGGTTTGTGCGACTCGTTTAATCTAAAATTGTGCCTAATAGGTAACAAGGGACGGTTACTACGGCCCATTCGCCGTAAGAACTGATTACACATGAGGTGCAAGTCCTCCCCTCAAGTGCAGAGGTGAAAGCATAGCCCCTAATTTTGAGTCTAGCAAATCCAAGATTAAAGCGGGGTTAAAAGGCAGACCACTGGTAGTCCAATCTGGTGACTGTTGAGCAAGAGTCCAAGTGTAGCGAAAGCAAAGGTATGTCTAAACCATCGTGAAGTGTGATGGCCATAAGGACTGTTTAAGGCCCAACCAAAAGGCAAGGATAGAATGTTAGTCAAACTAGCGTTGGAACCAGAATGGGAAGCTGGATTTGAGCCAAACAGTTATGGGTTCAGACCTGGGCGCTCTTGTCAAGATGCTATAGATGCCATATTCAATAGCATTAGATATAAAGCCAAATATCTGCTTGATGCGAATATTGCAAAATGTTTTGACCGAAAAATTGGGTTTCAAGCCTCGCCCTTCTAGGGCGACTTTTTAGTCGATTATTGTCTATAAATATGTTATCGTACTGTTAGTTTGAAATTCAGGTTATGAAATCTAGATTTAAGTATCGTATATATCCAACACCGGGACAAAAACACCGATTGGCCAAGCTATTTGGTTGTGTTCGTGTTGTTTGGAATGATAGTCTAGCTTGCTGCCAAGAAAAGTATAAATTAGGAGAGAATAAACCCACTAACTCCGAGCTACAAAAACTGTTTATTACTCAAGCAAAAAAGACAGAAGATAGAGAGTGGTTATCGGAAGTTTCTAATATACCACTACAGCAATCTTTGAATGATTTAAACCAAGCTTATCAAAATTTTTTTAAGTCTACTAAAGGTCAGAGAAAAGGCAAAGCTATTAAACCTCCTAAATTTAAAACCAGAAAGTCAAAGCAAACTGCTAGGTTTAGAAAGGATGGTTTTAAACTTGGTCAACATAAAGTGTATTTAGCTAAAATTGGGAAACTCAAAATAGTTTGGTCAAGAGAGTTACCTGCTGCTCCATCATCAGTAACAGTAATTAAAGATTCAGCTAACAGATATTTTCTGAGTTTTGTAGTAGAAACTTGTGCCGAAATATTACCTCAAACTGATAATTCAGTAGGTATAGATTTAGGAATTAAAACTTTTGCTACATTGAGCGATGGTACAAAAATAGATGCGCCTAAACCGTTGAAAAAACGGATTAAGAAGTATAAAAAATTAAGCAAGTCATTATCTAAGAAAACTAAAGGTACAAATCGATATGAAAAAGCCAAATTGAGATTAGCTAAATTTCATGCCAAATTAAAAGAGACAAGGACAGATTTTCTGCATAAATTGTCTACTAAAATAATTTGTGAAAACCAAACAGTTGTTTTAGAAGATTTGAATGTTTCTGGAATGGTAAAAAACCGCAAATTATCCAGAGCAATATCAGATTTAGGATGGAGAACATTCAGAACATTTTTAGAGGGAAAAGCAGAAAAATACGGTCGTGATTTTAGAGTAATTAATCGTTGGGAGCCAACAAGTCAAACTTGCTCTAGCTGTGGTTTTAAAGGTGGCAAACTAGACCTTTCAGTAAGAGAATGGGAGTGTTTCAACTGCGGTGTCAAGCACGACCGTGATGAAAATGCAGCCATAAATATATTAGTCGCGGGCGGGCAGTCCGAGACAAAAAATGGACGTGGAGACAAGCGTAAGACTACCGCCAAGGTAGCAGCAGTCTGTGAAACGTCAACCCACCAAGGAGCTAAGGCTCGGTAGGAATCCCCGTGCCTTTAGGCCGGGGAGGATGTCAAAAGTAATAGAAAAGGTAAAAAATAAATTCTCAGGAATTAGGTCAAGATACAGTAGTAGTCAAAATATAATTTCCCGTCAATTTAGGCAAAAACGCTAGATATATAGAATGAGAACTATAGTGCCACACTATATTTAGTATTTATTGCTCTCTGACTCAAAGTATTAGTCAGTCAAATTATTCCACCAAACCACTCCAACGTTCTACAGTATTTTGTAATAATATCGCTACAGTCATCGGGCCAATCCCTCCAGGTACAGGAGTAATATATTCTGCTACCTCTGCCACGGAGTCAAATTGAACATCTCCCACTAACCGACTATTACCTGCTTCATCTATCAACCTATTAATTCCTACATCTATTACTGTTGCTCCTGGTTTAACCATCTCAGCAGTAATCATGTTTGGTATACCTACTGCTGCGACAAGAATATCCGCATTCCTAGTTATAACCTCTAAATTTTGAGACCGGGAATGGGCAATTGTTACTGTACTATTGGCCTCTAATAACATTAATGCCATTGGTTTACCGACTAAAATGCTTCGCCCTAGTACAACTGCCTGTTTTCCTTGTAACTCAATCTTGTATTCCTTTAACAACCGCATCACCCCTGCGGGAGTACAACTGCGTAAACCCTTTTCACCACGGAGCAGTTGTCCAAGATTCATGGGATGGAGGCCATCTACGTCTTTGCTTGGGTCAATTTGGTAGAGTAATGAGGTAGAGTCTAAATGTTCTGGTAGGGGAAGCTGCACTAAGATACCGTCTACTTGCGTGTCTTGGTTTAATTGTTTAATGGTTTGGGTTAGTTCAGCTTGAGATGTTTGAGCTGGAAAATGTTTCCCGAAGGAGACAATACCTACTTGGGTGCAAGCTTTTTCTTTGTTACGGACATAGACAGCACTGGCAGGGTTATCTCCAACCATTAATACTGCTAAACCTGGAGGACGTCCTATTTTACTTTGTAGAGATTGAACTTTTTGTTGGAGTTCGGCTTTGATTTTTTTTGCCAGTGCTTTACCATCTAATTTATTTGTCATTGCTATTTCTTGTTTGATTTTTGATTTTAAAAGCTGTATATAATACCAATTTGATCAGTCTTTGCTAGAAATATTTATGGTACTTATTAGGAGTCAGGAGTCAGAAGTCAGGAGTCATAATGAATACCTTTAATACTATTTTTTAGTTCATAACTAATATTTTTAGTCAAAGGGGCATTTCCTATAAACTATTTTGTTCTACCTTGTTATTCGCAACATTCTTTTTGGAAATTGGTAGAATAGACTTCTTGCAGAAGTCAGGAAATAGGGAATAGTAAATAAGGGGATAAAATTGTTTATTTCATATCTTAAATTGATTTAATTAAAACTTTTGCCAGAGGTCTAATGATTTTCCTAAGTCAGGGAATAGGGAATAGGGAATAGGGAATAGGGGGATAAAATTGTTTATTTCATATCTTAAATTGATTTAATTAAAACTTTTGCCAGAGGTCTAATGATTTTCCTGTCAAATTATTTATTTCAATTTTTGATTTGAAAATCCATCAATTATCTTGTTAACAGGATAATAATAGTATAATTCTCGGTATATAAAGGTAGATTTTGTGATGTTTTAAATAAATAAAAATAATGTTTAATTTTTAGCAATCGAATAGAATAGAATATTTTCTTGGTATTATAGGTCAACAAAATTATCTTATTTGTCTGGTAATATCTTTAGAGAATATGGAGCTATAAAACAAGACTTCAGAAGTAATAATTGAAAATACTTTGCTGTGAATTTTAAAGATTAATAAATTGATTATTATCATCAATTTTTAATTGCTTTTGTTAAGAACAAAAAAAATTATTATGTAAATAGGGAAAAAATTTTTGATGATAACTAGCTCGCCTACTAAAAAAACTTTGGGAATGAATTACATACAAAGATTCCAGAAATTTCCGTCAGGCTTTTTGCTGCTTAATTCTTATTTATTAAATTCATTGTTTGATAAATTGAGAATTATTCTGATGATGTTTTTGGTAACAGGACTAATTAGTTGTAATCAAATTACACAAACGGCTATTAAATTAAATCTTAATGTAAGTCGAATTGATAAAATTCAAACAAAAGGTAAAATTGATAATCAAGTATATTTAAAAGGTACTGTAGAAAGCCGTGCCCCATTTATAGAAACAGGCGCTTATGAACTAACAGATAATACGGGCAGTATTTGGATATTTACTACGGCAGAATTACCAGAAATAGGAACAGAAATAACAATTAAAGGCAAAATACGTTATCAAAGTATTATTGTTTCAGAATTAGATAATCGGGATGTTGGAGAATTTTATATAGAAGAAGTAGAACGAATAGAAGCAGAGAATTATGAACAACAATAATTTACCTCATGTGGCGATCGCTATTCTTTACCGAGAAGGGAAATTTCTCCTACAATTACGAGATGATATTCCTGGTATTGCTCATCCTGGGAAATGGGCTTTTTTTGGGGGTCATATAGAATCGGGAGAAACAGCAGAGGCGGCGGTAAAACGAGAATTAGCTGAAGAAATAAGTTATACACCTGAGATGGTTTGGGAGTTTTGTGTTTATCCTGATACTAATGTTATTCGTCATGTATTTTATGCTCCTTTAACTGTGGAATTAAAAGATTTAGTTTTGGGAGAAGGTTGGGATATGGGGTTATTAACTCCAGCAGAAATTAAGGCAGGTAAAGCTTATTCTGAAAATGCAGGAATGGAGCGATCACTTGGTGAATTTCATCAAAAAATGCTCTTAGATTTTATGAATAAATATGGTTATTTAATTGATTGAAACTTGGGAATTATTCTAGATAATTTTGTCTGCTGGTTACTGGGAATTAAGTCTACTAATGTGCTAGTAATTAAAACAGAAATTATTTTAATTTCCAGCATACAGCACTTTCCATTGTTATGAGGTACACCTATCGCGGGCAAGATGTACAATAATTTTACTATCCAAATTTGTACCTCATTTGTCCGAAATCTGCTTTCAATAATGGATAATGGATAATGGATAATGGATAATTACCTCTCCCTAAAAGTGAGAGGATTGACTAAAAGGAAAAAATTTATTTCTCTTGGTTGATTGGATATGCCGAGGAGACCTCGGCATCCCTCAACCGCTTTTTCCCCTTTATTGGGGAGGCTTTAAACCTGAATTATCTAATTATTTAATTGTTGAATTGTTGAATTGTTTCGGTAAGACTTCAGGTCAAGAAACTGATAACTGATAACTAATAACTAATATAGCACTACGCATTAAGGTTAGGACATTTCTAAATCCTGAAAGCCTTAAAAGTCTGCTGTTCCCTGTTCCCTGTTCCCTATTCCCTAGCGCGTAGCGCTATAACTGAAATTATTTTGGCTTACGATAATACTTGTAAATATTTAGCAGAAACTTATGCTCCGAATTTTGTACGTTGGTTATTGGGAATTAACCCTACTAATGTGGAAGTAATTAAAACAGAAATTATTCCTGAACCTATTCGATCTGATGCTTTGATTCTGCTACAAATTGACCAGAAAATTCTACATCTGGAATTTCAAACTTTGCCTTACTCTGATCCACCAATTTCTTATAGAATGCTCAAATATTGGACGTTGCTTTATGGGAAATATTGGTGCGATATTGACCAAGTTGTTATCTTATTAAAAGAGACTGATTCAGAATTGGCTTCTCAAGATAAATTTGAAAGGCAAAATACTCGCCATTCTTATCGAGTAATTCGACTTTGGGAGGAGGAGTCCGCACCTTTTTTGGCAGATAATGCTTTATTACCATTGGCGACTTTAACTCGTAGTGAAAGTCCGACAGCTTTATTGTCACAAGTAGCAGATAGAATTGGTAGAATAGAAGAGCCAAATCAACAAAGAAATATTTCTGCTGCTGCGGAAATACTAGGTGGTTTAAGGTTTGATAAAAATTTAATTCGTCAACTTTTGAGGGAGGAAATGATGCAAGAATCTGTAATTTATCAGGATATTCTTCAAAAAGGAGAACAACGTGGTGAACAACGTGGTTTGCAAAAGGGAAAAGTTACAATAATTAAAGTAATTATCCGTTTTCTGACTCGTAGTTTGGGAAATATTCCTGAAGAAATAGAAGCTGAAATTCAGAGTTTATCTATTTCTCAGTTGGATGAACTTGCAGATGCTCAATTGGATTTTAATTCTCTGGACGATCTGATTAATTGGTTGAGTGAATCTCAGAATTAAAAATGTCATTTAGTGAGGAAATAATGGAAGAGTCTTTCAATAATGGATAATGGATAATTACCTCTCCCTAAAAGGGAGAGGATTGACTAAAAGGAAAAAATTTATTTTCTTCCCCTTGAAAGGGGAGGCTTTAAACCTGAATTATCTAATTATTTAATTGTTTAATTGTTTAATTGTTTCGGTAATTTATCAGGATATTTTTCAGGAAGTTGAACAACGTGGTTTCCAAATAGGTTTTAAACGTGGTTTCCTAGTAGGTTTTTACCGGGGTTTCAAACAGGGACAAGCTAAAGTTATTATCATAATAATAACTCACAGATTTGGCAATATTCCTGAAGAAATAGAAACTAAAATTCGGAGTTTGTCTCTTTCTCAGTTGGATCAATTTGTAGATGCTCTATTGAATTTTACTTCTCTCGACGATCTGATGAATTGGTTCAGTAAGTTTCAGAATTAAAAAGTTTGTAGGGGTGGGTTTTGAGGAATAAATGGCTAATCTTTCAAGGATTTTGGTTAAACCTATCCCTACTTACTTCTGACTTATGACTTCTAACTTCTAATGACTCCCAACACCATCACACAAATGTCTATCGCTTTCACTGACATTAGGATGATTTTCTAGGTAGTCGCGCACCCAGTTGCAAGCCCACTCATGGTGGCTAAATTTCCAACCATTCAACAACTTCACTGTTTTGTCACCACTTGCAGAAGCAATAGTCTCTCCATCGGGACTAAATGCTACACCATTGACCCAATTCTCATGGCCTTTTAGAGTCTGCAATAATTTACCCTGACGGTTCCACAATTTGACTGTTCTGTCTAAACTGGCAGTTGCAAACGAAGTGAAGCAATCCCAAACCTTTGCGATTGCTTCATTCCGCTCCGCTCCATTCGCAATGACATTGTATAATTACGGATTGCTAATTAAATATAAAAGCATTAACATATAAAGGCTTTAGCCTTTGAATCTGTGAAAAAAATGCAAGCTTTTTGCTCCCTATTTTCCTTCTGCTTTCCCCTCATAAACTTCAACAATATCTAACCCAATTTTATGAACAATATCAATTAATTCTTTTGGTTTTACTACTTTTACATGACCGCCAAACATAATAACCCAACTTAAAAAACTCACGTCTTTTAAACACCAATAAGGTAACTCTACTTGAAACCGATAGGGAAAATTTTTATCTTTTGTACCTGGCAAACAAAAAATTTTTTGATACTTCTCATCCTTGAGAAAACTATTACTTTTAGGAGGAGGTGACATTTTTAATGTTCCTGATGGAAACCGTTTAGTGTTGTCATAGGCAAACTTAAATTTATCTTCATTAAACCACAATTCAACTGTTACTATTACTTGCGTTTGATCTGACTTTTTATTACTTAAAAATTTACTTTGATCGGCGGCAGAATAACCTAAAAATATGCCAAAACTAGCGTCTAAAAGTTTTTGTAACTTTTGTAAATTTAAGACTTGTTTTTGCTGAGAACGAGACTTGCCTAAATCTTGACCAATATATAACCGATCTAAACGTTCAAAGCGCAATAAACCATCTGAGGAACCGCCTTCACATTCAAAACCTAAATACAAGTTATTACTGAAAAATACTATCTGCAATAACCAAGCTGCAAATGTTCCTTCTACATCTCCTGTGAATTTTCCTTGACCTTTTAACCGTCCTAATTCGGCTAATTTCCCATTAATAATCATATCTTCGACTACTTCGAGTTTCCGAGACAATACATTTTCCGAGAGCATATCTAAATCTGTCACTGCTTTCTGCTTCGCCTCTTCTAATATCTGGTTCTCTTTTAACTGAGCATCCAATTTTATCTGTATTTCCAACTTTTCTCGTTTGATCGCCTGTTTCTCCAACTCCTGAGAAGCAGTCAAAAATTGATAGTCGCGATCGCTCAAACTTTTATCCCTAGACCACGCTAAAGCATCTGTCAATGCTTCACCCCGCAACAGTCGCGACTTATCTTGACATCCCGACTTTTGCCAAGCAGTAAACCCCTCAGAGTAGGGGCGTAACTTAGCTAACTCCTGTTCTACCCAATGGATATTAAATACTTGTTGATAAATATGATTAGCAACTTGCAACTGGCTTTGATGTTTGACAACCAAACCTGTGAGGCGGAGTTCCATTTGTTCGGGAGTGTCATTTGCTACGATCCCCGTGTGGGAAGAGAGGGGAGAGGGGGAGGTGTGGGGAGTGTGGGGAGTGTGGGAGGTCTGCGGAGTATCACTTCTGACTTCTGACTTCTGACTTCTGACTTCTAATAAAACCTGCTGATACAATCCCAACAACCGACTTGCCCGTTTTTCATTTACCAAGAGGCGATCGCGAATTGTCCGTAAATGTTCTGGGTGATCGTGAAATTCCCAAGCATTAATAATATAAGTCCGAACCAACTCTGCTACATCGGGAGTACGACTATCATTATTTTTAACAATTATTTGACACAACTTTTGAGTTAAAAAAGGTTGCCCACCAGTCCATTTTAAAACTTCAGCTAATACCTGTTCTGGATTTTCTACCTGACTTTTCAAACCAGGAGTTAGGAAATTTTTTGCTTCTGGAAAACTAAAACCTGTTAATTCTATCTCCCTACCAATATTAAAAGGAGTCCGAGTTTTATCAGCAATTAAATCAGAAGGAGTTGCTACTCCAAATAAAGCAAAAGATAATCGTTGATATTCAGGATTTTCTGCCCGTTTATTATGACAAGCACGAATCAGAGCAAAAAAATCATCGGTGGGAAAATTAAGACTAATTACACTATCTATTTCATCAACAAAAATGACAATCTTTTCCCCAACTTCCCCAAGCAAAACTTCTCTTAAAAAATCTCTAAATTGTTGTACAGGGGATAAATCTTCTCTTTCTTTTAACCACGCTTGCCGATCAATAGTTAACTCCAAACTACTGACTAATTCTTGAATAATACCCCGATACCATTGCTTGGCATTAATTTCTTGACTACCTACATCAGTTAAGTCAATTGCAGCACAGGCAAACTCTTCTTTTTCTAATCTCGCCTTAGTGCGTAACATTAAACTTGACTTTCCCATTTGTCGGCAGTTCAACACATAACAAAAGTCTCCAGCTTTTAGTGCTTTATAAAGGTCTTCATCTGCTTGTCGCTCCACATAACTAAGAGTATCAGCACGTAAAGTTCCTCCTACTTGATATTGGTAATTTTGGTTTGGTTTTGTATTCATGGAAGTTAGGGAAAATTAATTATTATGATTAAGTGATTTTAAATATAAAATTGTCATTGCGAAGGGTGTTTAGCAGTAGTAATTTTTATGGAAAAATCTACTTACCTCCGAAGCAATCTCACGTCGAACATTGTCATTGCAATGGGTGTTTAGCAGCAGTAATTTTTGTGGAAAAATCTACTCACCTCCCGCAGCAATCTCACCTGGAAAATTGTCATAGGTAAGGGTGTTTAGCAGTAGTAATTGTTGTGGCAAAATCTACTCACCTCCCGAAGCAATCTCACATTGAATCACAATTGCTTTATTCATAGTTGAATTTTATCTATCATCGTAATGGGATTGCTTTCCTACGGAATGCTCCGCAAACGTACCTCGCCATGACAAACTTGAAGTTCAAATAGTTATAAAAATATGGGATTGCTTTCCTACGGAATGCTCCACAAACGTCCCTCGCCATGACAAATTTGAAGTTCAAATAGTCATAAAAATATGGGATTGCTTTCTTACGGAATGCTCCGCAAACGTACCTCGCCATGACAAACTTGAAATTCAAATAGTTATTACAAGCATTCATTAAAATATTGTCGATATAATTCACATCTAGGAACAACATCATTACCCACTAATTTCACCAATCCTAAACTATACAATTTATAAGTCAAAAGGGACTCTATATTTACAGATTCTGTTGCCATAACAACTTTCTTAAAAGCGGCTTTTAGCTCAGGATTTGCTTCTAAGATTGACAATAATTCTTGCAGATGACTGCGATAAATTCCGGCATTAGTTGGTGCTTTTTCTAGTAGCTCTGATAAAGTTAAATCCTGATGATTTATTAAGTAAGACAAAGCCTGATCTAATAAAAAAGGATGCCCTCCTACTACATCAGTTAACTGCTTCACCTCTTCAGCTTGCAACTTTAATTCGTAAGTTTCAGTAAGTCTAGATACTTGCTCTAAATTAAACTCTGGTAACTCTATAAGCATACCCACATTAAAAGGAGATTGATTAGTATCTAAAGGAATATAAACTTCTATCGGATGAACTACCACTAACCGTAACTTTTTCCAGAGATTTTTTCGCTTCGCTTTCTCATACCAGGAACGTAATAATCCCAAAAAATCTTGAGCAATTGGATATGGAAAAATCAAGTCTATTTTATCTATACATAAAACCAATGCTTCTGGTACTTTTGATAATAAGTATTCTTCAAAATAAATTTGACAGTTAACCTTACTACTATCTTTCTCATCCCAATATTCATCCAAAATTTCTTTTGGCACATTTAATTCACGACTTACACCACTACAAAACCACCACAAAAACTTATCTAAATCCTGAAAGTCAGCAGTATCAGCAGCTAATAAATCAATAGATGCTGTTTGGTAATCATATCTTTTTGCTTGCTCTAAAACTCTATTAATTAGCCAAGTTTTCCCCATTTTTTTAGGAGCTTGAATTCTGATTAAAGAGCCTGGTTGTAAGATAGTTTCATCACAAATAGATTCAATGGGTGGCCGTTTAATATAAATAGTTTTTTCTGCTTCTTTTTCCTTTTCTGGTGTGTGAGCGATCGCTTGCCAATCAACACCTAGTTTTTCACATATTTCAGTAAAATTTAAGAAATCTACAGGTTTACCATTGAGGAAATTGGAGACGGTTGAACGAGCAATACCTAACTCAAGAGCTAGAGCTTTTTGACTAGGAAAATTATTACGTTTAACAGTCGATTTAACCTTTTCCAGATATTCTGGTGCGACTCTAAGGGATCTAGAAGACATAATTTTAACTGTAATGAAAGCTGAATAAACCTATAAATACTTAGCCTACATTTTAACACTACTCAGTCATCAGCCAATAATTTTGAATTAACTCAGTCACAAGTCAGACAAATTATTTTGTATCAACAAACTCAAACCCAGTCATCAGTATATTTTAATGAAATTGTAGAACAAAACAAGGAATTAACAGAGGAGTTTTAACTAAGACTATGCTCAATAATCATCAAAATTCTACTCCTAAAAAAATGGAAGAGCTTGTCATTAAAGAACGCCTGCGGCAAGCAAAATTAAGCTTTAATATTGCTCTAAGCTTAACTATCATTAGTGCAATTATTAGTGTGACAGGTGTAGGACTTTTACTATCAGGAAAAACTTCTCAAGGAACAGCTACAACAGCAGGCGGACTAGCATCACAAATTGTTAGTGTTAGCTTACTAAAAATGACTAAAGATACTAATGAAAGACTTGATAAAATAGCAACCGAATTTAAAGATGAAGATTAGAATAAACTAACAGCGTGTCTAGATTAATTTTGTGAGTAAGTTTCATAATTTAAGACCTCTCCCCCTACCGCTCTTCTGCAAGGAGAGTGGGGACTGTTTTCCCCCTTTGCTCCTCCCCCCTTTCAAAGGGGGGCAAGGGGGGATAGAAGGTTAGGTTTTACCGACAATTTCAGTATTTAAAACCTCTGACTTCAAAGGTTATTACAGATAACTGAACAGTAATTTTATGGTTAACTTTCAACCATGAACTTCAATATTTTTTGGTGGATTTTTCAAAGTATATATCTCAGTTTCTGCAGCGATCGCCTCTCGTAAATTCAAAGGCGATCGCGACATCCCCAATAAAGAAATACCATCCATAAGTTGAAAATCACCTATAGTTTTCTCTGCCAATAAACTGTCTACTTTTTCTGGATTTACTTGAGGAGAAAATTCTTTGTCAGAAGCAATAACAAACCCTAACGGACATCCATAACTCGTAGAATAAGGTATAAAAGAATGAACATAATTGAACACACTTTGTAAGGTTTTAACTACACGAACATGAAGATACATTTCAGCAGGAGAAATTGAACCTCCTTGTATTATAAAAAACCCATCAGTAGACAAAACTTGACGAATTTTTTGAAAGTATTCCTGAGTAAATAAAGGAAAAGATGGACCCTCCTCAATAGGATCTGTCAGGTCAGAAATTATTACATCCCAAGTTTCTGAAGAAGAATCTAAAAAATTCTGAGCATCATCAATAATTAATTCTACACGGGGGTCTTCAAAAACATTTTGGTGCATTTCAGGCAAATACTTTTTGCAAAGTTCTACAACTTCCCCATCTATGTCAACCATAACTACTTTCTCAACAGTTTTCCACCGTAATACTTCTCGTATTGTTGCTCCTTCCGCTCCTCCAAATACTAAGACTTTGCGTGGAGATCCATGAAAAATCATAGGTGGATGTACTAAACTTTCATGGTAGAGAAATTCATCTTCAGTGCAAGACTGCCACTTACCATCTAATATTAAAGCTTTGCCATAAGCACCTTTGACTATACACATTTCCTGATATTTTGTTTTTTGATGAACAAGCACCCGCTCGATGCCATGTTTATAAACATCCCAGGGTGTAATTTGTTCAGCAAAATATAAATCTGCACTAAGATAAGTACCTGCCATTGATTGTTTGCCTCCTTTAAATGGAATAGGGAATGGGGGAGTGGGGGAGTAGGGGAGTAGGAAAGATTGAACACTTAACTATAGAGTATAGATAGAATTATATACATATTTATGTACACATATTATAAATTCTGGCGTTGGTAATTTGAGGTATGATATCATGTCGAGA
>NZ_JAAHHT010000220.1 GCF_010672085.1 Okeania sp. SIO3I5 | reverse complement strand
AAACAATCCGACAAGGACCATTAATCTCCACTTCGTGACCTTTAGCTAAAATCTTAGAGCCACGTTGAGCAGAAAGTACATAATCATCTTCGGCTTCAGGATCAATCTTTTTGAGCTTCCGATTTTTATCTATATTAGGTCGATTAAAATGAAGGGTATTTTGACCGCAATGGCGCTGAGGAGACCAATTGGGTTCAGGACCACGTTTTTTACCAGAGATTCTTGGTCTTCCTTCGTACAGAGGAATCCCCCAAGTTCGACCATTAATTTTCCGAGCGCCTTGAATCCGACCTTCTTTCAGTAAAACTCGGACTCGTTGAGTAGAAATATTCAATAAAGAAGCAGCTTCAGTTGTACCGACAAACAACTGAACATAAAAAACTTCCAGTTTTAAGTGACTGGAAGTCTAGAGAAAATTTATTTTACTTAATTCTAATAATCAATTTATTTTAGGAGGGAAATTTCTCGATCTGCAACAACTTCTGAGTTGACATGATCAACAGAATTATCCTCAACTAAATCTAGTTCGCCGCCAGGTGCTTCAGGATGCTCTTGAACAAATGTTTCTTCTACTGCTAAATCCAAAGACTCATCACTAGCATCAACATTAGCTTCTGCTTTACCAGTAATATAACGAGTAGCAAAAAAAGCACCTAACCCAGTTAAACCTAATGTACCAGCAGCAATACCAGCAATAGCAAAGTCAGACTTACCAGGAAATTTTTTGCTAAACCAAGAGTCTGGTGAATTTAAAGATGTGTTTGGCGTAAAACCTTTACCTTTGCCACCAAAACCTTTGCTACTAAAAGGACAAGCTTCTACAGAATTGGTAAAAAGTACACCACCAGCGATCGCTACAGTAGACAAGGCAGTAGCCACAAAATTCAACTTTTTCATTTTCTTTTAGTTTTGTAAAGTACCTTTAGGGTAGTAATGTTAACAACAATTTCCCGAAGTTGCAACTAAGAAAAAAGGCTTTGTTATCTTCTATTGACTAAACTCTTGACATCCTCCCAATGTGGCTCTAGGGGACAGGGCGGCTCTTCAACCAACTTTGAGATAAATAAATTGGTAGAGACAAGTTTTTGATATTAGGAAAAAACCTAAATTACTAAAAAATCATCAACGAATCGCACCCTTAAAAATCAATTACCTTTCTTACTCTCAATTAACCTCAGTTATTTCTTCATGATTGATTAAGACAAGTAGCTAATAATTCTTCTGTCGATAATCCAACATTATCACTTAAACCAATTACACAAGAAGAAAAACTTTCTGGAAGTAAACTAAGACGACAATTTTCTAAGACAGCAGATTCATTAGATTTATTTTTAAATGCTTTATTAATCTTTTTCACACAAGTTCCTAATTCATCAACTCTTCTCACCCTTTGACAATTAAATAGAATATCTTCTGCTGGAAGTTCATCTGTTGTATTATCATAAATTTTTGTGACGCATCTTGATAAATCTCTAGGCTTTAAAGCTGCACCACAAGCATTAGCTACTTCTGACTCAGATAAACCTAAGCTCAATAAATCCTTGGAGCAAATTCTAAATGATTTTCTATTTGCTTGGGCAGTTGCTACTTCAGGAATAGCCATCAACAAACTACAACTAAAAAGTTGTATTGCTGCTAAAGATATCCAGCGTTTATTAAAGTATTTCTTAGGTGCAGATAAGGGAAATTTATCATATAAAAAATCAGAAAAGTTCAGATTAGGCATAATAAATAATCAAAGCTAAACTCAATAGTGGACAATTGACAATGTAACAATTAAATAGTATATGATATAGGATTGTGGCTAAATTTTACGTTAATGAGGAAATTATTATGTCTAGATATAGAGGTCCACGTTTAAGAATAGTACGTCGCCTGGGCGATCTACCAGGACTAACTCGTAAAAGTGCTAGACGTGCTTATCCACCAGGCCAACATGGTCAAAACCGCAAAAAGCGCTCAGAATATGCTATTCGACTGGAAGAGAAACAGAAATTATTATACAATTATGGTCTTTCTGAACGCCAACTCCTACGTTATGTAAAAAAAGCTCGTCGTGCAGCAGGTTCCACAGGGCAAGTATTACTACAGTTTCTAGAAATGCGTTTAGATAATACCGTATTTCGTTTAGGAATGGCTCCAACTATTCCCGGCGCACGACAGTTAGTTAATCATGGTCATGTGACAGTTAATGGCAAGGTAGTAAGTATTGCTAGCTATCAATGTAAACCAGGAGAGGTAATTAGTGTTAAAGAAAAAGAGAAATCTAAGGAAATGGTCAAGACTAATCTCCAATATCCAGGTTTAGCTAATATTCCTAGTCATTTAGAATTTGATAAAGACAAACTGGTTGGTAAAGTTAATGGTGTTGTGGAACGGGAGTGGGTGGCGCTTAATATTAACGAACTGTTAGTTGTGGAATATTATTCCAGACAAGCCTAAGGCTAATGGATAATGGATAATGGATAATGGATAATGGATAATTGATAATTAGGGTTTGTTGAAAAAGTATTTTTGCTCTTTGTAGTCGTAGGGGCGAACGGCCGTTCGCCCCTACAGTAGAAATAGGAATGAGCGAGGAGGTAGGAGTTAGAATTGTTCCTCAATTTCTCTGTCCAACTATGCGTCTAAAATACTAACATTTTGATGCTTTTCAACTCAAAATCTCGCACTTTTTCAATACTTAAAAAGGGCAAAAATTTGATCTGTAAACACTTTCAGGTTTAATCAGGAAGCTCTAATTAATCCATTTTCGGTGTTGGTCAATTTAGCTATGATTTTTGTGCTTATAGGGTAGGGAATAGGGAATAGTTTGTTCACTAATTGATAATTAATCCATTTTCAAATAATTATCCATTGTTCATTATCCATGATCAATTAATTATTATGAGCCGTAGAAAACAGCTATATCTGGATATTTTGAGTCTTTCCTCAGCTTCTTTTATCCATAAATTCATGTCTCTATTAACTGGGAAAAAACCGATTTCTCTGGATCAAGAATTAGAACAAATTACCGCCTCAGCTACCACAAAAGGATTTGTGAAAAAGGAGTAGCAAATTATGTGAATCGTCCCACAGAAAAAGGAAAAAAATATCGACGACATAGCCATTTTTATAATTGAAATAGAGGTCAAACTTGGTTAAATTCGCATTTAATTTTGGTAGAAGAAGCAGAGAAATTGATGGCAAATTGCCCTCAAGAACGGCTGAATTATCATAGAAGTAGAAAAGCTGTAAACCTTTTCAAGTAAGCTTTTTAGCCTTGTCTGTCACCCATCCAGGTTTAGCACTAAGAGTTGGTTATAGCGCTACGTACAAGTCAGAAGTCAGAAGTAATCCCTGAGTGAGTTTGAGTAATTAGAAATGTCCGCACCCTATTTGCGTAGTGCTATAGTTTTGAGCTTAGGGATTTGGATTTAAGCATAGGGAATCTGGAGGTCAGCTACGGGGAAGGCTATAAGTATTGTCGGCGTTGCATATTTGGGGGATGAATTAGTGTGGGGAGTCTGGGAGGTGTGGGAGGTGTGGGAGGTGTGGGAGGTGTGGGAGGTGTGGGAGGTGTGGGGAGTCTGGGAGGTGTGGGAGGTGTGGGAGGTGTGGGAGTGTGCATTGGAATTATAGTTTTAGAGTTTATGAAGTAAAAGATGGGGTGGTGGTGCTGAGGAATGGTAGAGAGAGTGTGGTCCGTGTGGTCCGTGTGGTCCGTGTGGTCCGTGTGGTCCGTGTGGGAAGAAATTAAAAAATATATATTTTCACCATTACAATGCAGGACTACCCAAAAAAGGTTGCTTATTAATCTCAAGACTCCTGCAAACAGAATAAAGCACTGTAACAGTATTTTTTGAAAATGATATAAAGAGAGAAGATTTTATAGGTGAGTTTGATCGAGGGCCTGTTAAATTTATATGAGTCTTTGGCAAAAAATTATATTAGTTTGTATTAGTTGTGTAATTAATTATAAATAGAATTTAGTATAAGTATAGGGAATCTGAAGGTCAGCTACGGGAGGAGCCATAAGTATTGTCAATAGGGAATTAAGAAAGGAGGATTGGAAATAGAGAGGTGAAGATTTTGCCTCTTAGCCATTTGGTTTCCTATTTAGATGTTTGAAAATAGCTGAATATTTACCTTTTTAACTACTTATACTAATTCTAAAAAACTTTGCTACACTTAAATTTTATATTTCTAAATACTATTTATTGACATAATTTAATTTTTAACTAACCTCTGTGATTTTTCCAGTTATTTTTACTACCTTCCACGTGTAGCATTAATTTTTAGAAATAGTATTAAAGAGAGAAGATTTTATGGGTGAATTTGATCGAGAGTCTGTTAAATTTATATGAGTTTTTGGCAAAAAATTATATTAGTTTTTATTAGTTGTGTAATTACTTATAAACAGATAGATTTATTAGTGTTCAAGGAAAACTCTTGGTCAAACAAAACTATAGAAACAGACAAGGTAAATGGTGCAATCACCGATGCTGTAACTCAGGCTAATATCAAAGTGCTAGCTGATTCATTAGCTTTGTTACTAACCCATTTATTATATTAGACGGTTTCTCAATCTTTGAGTTTATCTGTACAAAATGCAGTGACTATGCAACAACCAGAGTAACATCCTTGATCAAGCTCCTAAATAGGTAGGTTTAATTATCTGTCAAATAGAAATGGAGATTCACGCGGAGTGAGAACCCATTGATAACTTGCTTATGGGTTCTTTTGTTAAGAAGGAATTTCATAATATTTAGATGCATTTGTTGTGCTATCAACTCTAGCCTACATATAGAAACCTACATTAGAAACCTACATATAGAAAAAAGACTTAGCCTTTATGAACCTAAATTTTATATTCAAAGTTCTAAACCGTGAACTTACAAATATTGGTAGTTCTACTCTGAATGAAGTAGAATTTCTGACTCTCCAAGGTATTTGGGATGAAAAGTCTTATAAAAAAATAGCTGAAGATAATGGTTATAGTTGTGATTATTTAAACAATGTTGTACCATCTAAGCTATTAACAAAGCTTTCTTTTCTTGTTGGTGATAAAGTAACAAAAAAAAATGTCGATCGCAAGTCGAACAGTACGTTAAACAAATTATGTCTATAACATTTCCTGCTGGGGTTATTCCTTTGAATTCGCCGTTTTATATTGAAAAAACTACTATTGAAAAGGAAATCTTGACGGAAATTCAAAAACCAGGGGCTTTGGTAAGAATAAGAGCACCACGGGAAATGGGCAAAAGTTCGGTGTTGTTGCGTATGATACATGAGGCACATTCTTTAGATTATCGCACTGTTAGTTTAGATTTGAAACAAGCCTCACAAAGTTCTTTCAATAATATTGATAAGTTTTTACACTGGTTTTGTGTTAATGTTGCTTTAGGTCTTGGTTTAGAGCCAAGGCTAGAAGGTTATTGGGATGAAAATATTGGTTGTAAAGTTAGTTCTACTTTGTACTTTGAAAATTATTTGTTGCGATCAATTGATTCACCTTTAGTTTTGGCTTTAGATGACCTAAATTTAATTTTTGATTATTCGGAGGTAGTAAAAGATTTCTTTACCTTGCTGTGTTCATGGCATGAGAAATCTAGAGTCTTGCCCATGTGGCAGAATCTGCGTTTACTTCTAGTTTATTCAACTGAAATTGATGTTCCTTTGGAAATTTATCAGTCGCTTTTTCATTTAGGTTTTGTTGCTCATCTGGATAGTTTCACTTTGGAAGAAGTTATGGAATTAGTTAAATTGTATGAACTCAATTTTATAAGTGAAAAAGATACAAAGCTTTTGATGGATATGACAGGAGGGCATCCTGCTCTAGTTCATCTTGCTATTTATTATCTGAGTCAAGAGAAATTAACATTGATGGAGTTATTAGACAATGCTCCTACTTCTACAGGAATTTATGGAAGTCACTTGTATCGTTATCAAATGAAGTTACAGTTAGAACCAGAATTAGCGACTGCTTTAAAAACTGTTATAAATTCTACTGAACCTGTGTTATTAAACCCGATTTTGGCGAATAAGTTAAATAATATGGGTCTAATTAAGTTAAATCAAAATAAAGCAGTTATTAGTTGTCAGCTATATCAAGATTATTTCCAACAAACATTATAGCAAATTTTGAGTTTGAGGTGGTGTTTAACGAAGTCAGAAGTCATAAGCCATAAGCCATAAGTCACCCCCTACTGCTCCCAGGATGAGAAGTAGGGGATTAGAGCAACGCTCCAAAAACGTTTCGCCGATCGAGGCGGGGTTGGGCGGCCCAATCCTTTTGATAAATTGCGATCGCACCCAATTAGACATCTCCAATAAAGGTTTTCATACCTCGATCCCACCGTTTAAAAATCGGTATTTTTGGAGGTGTCTTTGGCGAAAGAACGCAGCTCAGATGCTTGGATAAAAGCTTGTCGCAGTTCCCAAAAGCAAATGCTATAGTCCCCTTAATTTGGACAACAAGTCAAGGAGTATTGGATCTCTCCCTTCATTGGGAGGGATTTAATTTTGGGAGGTACTCAAGTGTGGAACTACAGCACTTTTCAAATTGATGAACCACATCGCCATAACCAAAATCTTGTAGGGACGTTGCATATAAGATACCTATAAGGGCGAATGCCAGCAAGCCCCTACTGTGGTCTACCGATATGAAAACTGCTGTAGGGATTTGGATTTAATACCAAATGGGTTCTATATGAGTTTTCGGCAAAAAATTATATTAGTTTGTATTAGTTGTGTAACTACTTATAAACAGATAGACTTATTAGTAGTCAAGGGAAACTCTTGATCGACCCAAACTAAGAAAGAAAGCAAAAATTATGCCAGACAACGTAAATGGTGCAATCACCGATGCTGTAACTCAGGCTAATGTCAAAGTGCTGGCCGATTCACCAGCTCTATCACTCAGCAATTTATATCAGACGGTTTCTCAATCTTTGAGTTTATCCGTACAAAATGCAGTGACTATGCAGCAACAGAGTAACATCGTTCATCAGGCGACTACAACTCAAGGAGTTAATCTGCTTTACACTGTAGGAACAGCTGCTGCAAGTATGGCTACTGGTGAGACACTAGAGGCTGATACTTCAGACAACTTAACTAATATGTTAGGTACAGTAATGGCTCTGAAGGAACAGAACCAGAAGCCAACCACCTAATGAAAGGTTCTCAAACCTTTATAATACCCTTCTAAAATCTGTATTTTTGGAGATGTGTATTAGACATCTCTAGAAAAGGTTCTCAAACTCTTATGGAACTTTTTCCAAATCAGTATTTTGGGAAAAGTCTATTCAGGAAATGACGAACCGCCGAGCGCCAGGACTACAAAAAGCTTGCTACTACAAATAGTGTTGCTATTAGTGTTGCTATGTAAGTCTTGTCCCTTTTTTGACGTCAACCACTATTCAGAACAACAAAAATTATGCCAGACAACGTAAATGGTGCAATCACCGATGCTGTAACCCAGGCTAATGTCAAAGTGCTAGCCGATTCACCAGCTCTTTCACTCAGCAATTTATATCAGACGGTTTCTCAATCTTTGAGTTTATCTGTACAAAATGCAGTAACTATGCAGCAACAGAGTAACATCGTTCATCAAGCTACTACAACTCAAGGAATTAACTTACTTTACACTGTAGGAACAGCTGCTATGAGTATGGCTACTGGTGAAACACTAGAGGCTGATACTTCAGACAACTTAACTAATATGTTAGGTACAGTACAAGCTCTACAAAACCAGAAGTAGGGGTAAAAAAAGGTCTTCAAACCTTTATGGTACAGTTCTAAAATCTGTATTTTTGGAGATGTCTATTATCTAATGTACAACTTTTCTCAAACCTAGGGATTTAGTCAGCTCAAGAGCAAACCAACCCGTGTTTTGTCCAAGAAAGTTGCATATTTTGTGTCTATTAGACATCTCTAGAAAAGGTTCTCAAATCCTGATGCGACTGTTTCCAAATTAGTATTTTGGGAAAAGTCTATTCAGGAAATGAGGAACCGCCGAACGCCAGGACTACAAAAAGTTGCCACTACCTAAAAATAGTGTCGCTGTGTAAGTCTTGTCCCTTTTTTGACGTCAACCACTATTCAGAACAACAAAAATTATGCCAGACAACGTAAATGGTGCAATCACCGATGCTGTAACCCAGGCTAATGTCAAAGTGCTAGCCGATTCACCAGGTCTGTCACTCAGCAATTTGTATCAGACGGTTTCTCAATCTTTGAGTTTATCTGTACAAAATGCAGTGACTATGCAGCAACAGAGTAACATCGTTCATCAGGCTACCACAACCCAAGGAATTAACTTACTTTACACTGTAGGAACAGCAGCTGTGAGTATGGCTACTGGTGAAACACTAGAGGCTGATACTTCAGACAACTTAATTAATACGTTAGGTACAGTACAGGCTCTACAGAACCAGAAGTAGGGGTAAGAAAAGGTTTTCAAACCTTTATACTACTCTTCTCAAATCGGTATTTTTGGAGATGTCTATTACCTAATGTACAACTTTCTCAAACCTAGGGATTTAGTCAGCTCAAGAGCAAACTAACCCGTATTTTGCCCAAGAAAGTTGCATATTTTGTGTCTATTAGACATCTCTAGAAAAGGTTCTCAAATCCTGATGCGACTGTTTCCAAATTAGTATTTTGGGAAAAGTCTATTCAGGAAATGAGGAACCGCCGAGCGCCAGGACTACAAAAAGTTGCCACTAAAAATAGTGTTGCTGTGTAAGTCTTGTCCCTTTTTTGACGTCAACCACTATTCAGAACAACAAAAATTATGCCAACAGAAGTAAATGGTGCAATCACCGATGCTGTAACCCAGGCTAATGTCAAAGTGCTAGCCGATTCACCAGGTCTGTCACTCAGCAATTTATATCAGACAGTTTCTCAATCTTTGAGTTTATCTGTACAAAATGCAGTGACTATCCAGCAACAGAGTAACATCGTTCATCAGGCTACCACAACTCAAGGAATTAACTTACTTTACACTGTAGGAACAGCAGCTGTGAGTATGGCTACTGGTGAAACACTAGAGGCTGATACTTCAGACAACTTAACTAGTATGTTAGGTACAGTACAAGCTCTACAGAACCAGAAGTAGGGGTAAGAAAAGGTCTTTAAACCTTTATGGTAGAGTTCTAAAATCTGTATTTTTGGAGATGTCTATTACCTAATGTACAACTTTCTCAAACCTAGGGATTTAGTCAGCTCAAGAGCAAACTAACCCGTGTTTTGCCCAAGAAAGTTGCATATTTTGTGTCTATTAGACATCTCCAGAAAAAGTTCTCAAACCCTGATGCGACTGTTTCCAAATTAGTATTTTGGGAAAAGTCTATTCAGGAAATGACGAACCGCCGAGCGCCAGGACTACAAAAAGTTGCCACTACAAATAGTGTTGCTGTGTAAGTCTTGTCCCTTTTTTGACGTCAACCACTATTCAGAACAACAAAAATTATGCCAACAGAAGTAAATGGTGCAATCACCGATGCTGTAACCCAGGCTAATGTCAAAGTGCTAGCCGATTCACCAGCTTTGTCACTAAGTAATTTATATCAGACAGTTTCTCAATCTTTGAGTTTATCTGTACAAAATGCAGTGACTCTACAGCAACAAAGTAACATCGTTCATCAGGCTACTACAACTCAAGGAGTTAGTTTACTTTACACTGTAGGAACAGCAGCTGTGGCTATGGCTACTGGTGAAACACTAGAGGCTGATACTTCAGACAACTTAATTAATACGTTAGGTTCAGTAGGTGCTCTAAAGAAATCCAGAACCAGGAGGAAGAAGAAAGTAAAAAAGCTTCCTAATAAGCCAGGAGTATAAGGTTAAGAAGAAAGCAATTTTTCCTGCAATACTTCCTCCAAACCCTTAGATACCTTGGTTCTGGCAGGTCAATAATCGCCAGAATTACAGAAGGTGTAATACTACAGATAGAGTCGCTGGGTAAATCATGCCGCTTTTTTTAAGTAAACCAATCTTGAGAAGAGCAAAAATTAAGAATAGGAAAAATCATGCCAAACTAAGAAGAATTAAGCTCAAGATCCGGCTCCGAAGGATTCGTATCTTGAGTATAATTGGCCATGGCAACACCAGCAAACGTAAATGATGCAACTACTGATCCGTGACTCAAGATCATGTCAAAGTGCTGGAATATTCATTGGCTATGTTATATCATGTCCGGATAATTAGTGATAAAAACACTTCTTTCTCCTGATACATTCCTTCCTGTTCCCCTCCAAGGAGGGGCTAGGGGTGGGTTGAATCATATCTCTTGACTCCTTTCTCTTGACTCCTACCTAATTTATTTATAACTGTTCAACCGGACATGATATTACAAGGTTTGAGAACCTTTATGTTACCGTTTTCCAATCGTTTTTTTGGAGAGGTTTATTAAGGAAATGACGAACCGCAGATCGCCAAGACTACAAAAAACTTGCTACAAGAAATAGTGTCGCTGTGTAAGTCTTGTCCCTTTTTTGACGCCAACCACTATTAACAAAAATTATGCCAGACAACGTAAATGGTGCCATCACTGATGCCGTGACTCAGGCTAATGTCAAAGTGCTGGCCGATTCACCAGCTTTGTCACTAAGCAATTTGTATCAGACGGTTTCTCAATCTTTGAGTTTATCCGTGCAAAATGCAGTGACGATGCAGCAGCAGAGTAACATCGTTCAGCAGGCTACTACAACTCAAGGAGTTAATTTACTTTACACTGTAGGAACAGCTGCTTTGACTATGGCTACTGGTAAAATACGAAAAACTGGTATTTCAGACAACTTAGTTAAATTATTAGGTTCAGTAGGTACCCTAAAGAAATCCAGAACCAGGAGAAAGAAGAAAGTACGGGTAAAGGGTAAGAAGAAAGTACGGGTAAAGGGTAAGAAGAAGGTAGTATTTCCTCCAAACCCTCCGAAAACTTAATAACATTAGTGTTGGCAGATTAATAATTGCCAGGATTAGAGAAGGCTTACTACTACAGATAGTGTTGCTGGATAAATTAAGTCGCTTTTTTTTTAGGTAAACCAATCTTGAAAACAGCAAAAATTAAGAAAAGCAAAAATTTGGCCAAACTAAGAAGAATTTGGCTAAAGATCAGGCTGCGGAGGGTTCAGCTCAAGAGACGAATCGTCCATGGCAAGACTAGCAGACGTACATGATGCAACTACTGATGCCGTGACTCAAGCTCATCTCAAAGTGCTGGAAGATTCATCAGTTATGTTATAAGGTTCTCAAACCCTTATGGGACTTTTTCCAAATCGGTATTTTTGGAGGAGTTTATTAAGGAAATGACGAACCGCCGATCGCCAGGACTACAAAAAGCTTGCTACTAGAAATAGTGTCGCTGTGTAAGTTCTGTCCCTTTTTTGACGCCAACCACTATCAAGAATAACAAAAATTATGCCAGACAACGTAAATGGTGCAATCGCTGATGCAGTAACTCAGGCTAATGTCAAAGTGCTGGGCGATTCACCAGCTATGTCACTAAGCAATCTATATCAGACGGTTTCTCAGTCTTTGAGTTTATCTGTACAAAACGGAGTGACTCTACAGCAACAAAGTAATATTATTCACGAAATTAACACCACTCTAGGAGTTAACGAGCTTTACACTTTTGGAACTGCTGCTATAAGTATGGCTACTGGTGAGATACTAGAGGCTGATACTTCAGATAACCTAGTTAATACAATAGGCACGCTTCAAGGATTACAAACCCAGAGTTAAGCAAGCTTGATGTCATTAGCCGCTGATTGGAAATCCTTAAATAAACTCATAACTTAGGCAGTACCACTATATTTTGGTGATTATTTCAGAGATTTACACTAGGATTAGTGCCTTTGTGTAAGTCCTGAGACATCGATCACAAAGATTGATGATTTTCTTTGGCAATAACCTTTGCCAAGAAAATCATAGCGATAACTTATTTAACTAATGGGACTTATACAATTAAATTAATTAAATAGAAAAAATGTCGAAAAAATGATCTATAATGCTATAGTTAAATGAACAAGGAATTTACTTCAAATATGTCACCCTGTTGGCCTATTTAAAGTGAAATCGTAATGGGGATAGTAAATATCTATTCTCAGAAAAATTGGGTATAATTTTTTGATAGAGAAGCCAAAGGATGGTTAGGGTTAAAAGAATATCAAGTGAGAGATAAATGGAGTCTAGAACGCCATTTTATTTCGCTATTTTATACTTATACTTTGATCATTTGATTTGGCAGAAATTAGCTGGAGGCTTACAAAAATGGGCTAATAAACATTAGAACACATTTGCTATAGACACGCTAGCAGCTCTCAACAAGTAGCCTTATAGCTATTTCGTAGAGCAATGTTTTTCCGTTTATTTAATTGGTTAACTGAAAACATGGATATATTTGTTGCTTGTCACAAAGAGATTTTCAGTGATAATTTAGCCTTAAAAATTGTGTAAGTCACACTACTCAGTTTTTTCATAGGAAGAAGTCAATTATGATAGAGGAAAATAATACAGATATTACTAAAAATAATCAAATTCATTCTAGAGCAGAGGAAATTGATGACCCTGACTTGGCAATTGCTAATGAAGTTGATGAAATTGAGGTAGTTACTCAAGAGCCAGAATTGGAAATTGATAATTATGACTTTTTAGTTGATGAAATTGATGTAGTTGCTCAAGAGCTAGAATTGGATGATCATCCTGACTCTGTAGTTGATGAAATTGATGTAGTTGCTCAAGAGCCAGAATTGGATGATCATCCTGACTCTGTAGTTGATGAAATTGATGTAGTTGCTCAAGAGCCAGAATTGGATGATCATCCTGGTTCTGTAGTTGATGAAATTGATGTAGTTGCTCAAGAGCCAGAATTGGATGATCATCCTGACTCTGTAGTTACTGATGCAGTTGCTCAATCTAGTGTTTTGGGAAATTCACCAGCAGTTGCTCAAAGCAACAATTATCAAACTCTAGTTGAAGCATCAATTCAGGCTCTTCAAAATTCAATTAATCTCCAACAGCAATTAACTCTTAATAGCTACACTACAACAACTAAAAATTTGGGCTTCATCTACTCTAAGCAAAGAAGAGTTGCTCAAAATAATACTACTGATGAAATGCTGAAAATGCTTGAGAAATTATTCCCAGAACACCATAGGCTAATACAGGAAATGCAAGAAGCTAGTTCTAGAAAGCCTGGTGCAACTCAAAAAACAGACTCTTTAAGTTCTCAATATCTCAGTAGTGTCATTCAAATGGTAAAAAATTTACAAGGAACTTCATAAGGTTTCTGAGGTTTAGGAAAAGCTTTTCCAAACCAGTAAAGTAAAATTTAGACACTTTGTACACAGGAGTTTTCTTCCTTAAATAGAGAACAGTATTATGACAGACACAGTTAATTCTCAAATCACTGATTCTATTACCCAAAGCAATACTAATGTCTTGGGCGGTTCTCCAGCACAATCAATGGGACTGGTATATCAAACCATGGCTCATTCTATAAGTTTAGCAATGCAGAATGCTGTGGCAACACAAAGTGCGATGCAGCAAATCAATGTAGCTGTGGTTTCAACAACTTGCAAAAAAATTGTAGAACTTGCTTAGTAGTGCTACTAATAATTTGTATACAAGAAAAATATTATGACAGACACAGTTAATCCTCAAATCACTGATGCCGTTACCCAAAGCAATACTAATGTTGTGGGTGGTTCTCCGGCTCAATCAATGGGCCTAGTCTATCAAACCACAGCTCATTCTGTAAGTTTGATTATGCAAAATGCTGTTGCTGCACAGAGTTCAATGCAGCAAGTTAATGCCGCTGTGATTTCAACTGCTTGTAGGCAAATTATGTCTTTACCAGTTCAAGTTATGGTTGCGTCCCCTCCAACAGAGATTCCAACTCCTCCTCCTGCACCACCAGAACCACCAGAACCTCCTGCACCACCAGAACCTCCTCCTGCACCACCTTCTTTGCCTCCTGAGAAGCGGGATGATTCTGATGATGACGACGATGATGTTGGCGGTAAAGGCGGTTCGCTGATTAAGAATAGGATATAAATACAGCATTTTTTCAGAAAGTTGACTACAGACTATTACTGAAGTAACAAGTAATTGGATGCAATCAGTATATTCTATAAATCTGAAAAGTGCTGCTGTAAGAATCGACAAAACTTGCTTGACGCTCACTCGTTTTTGTATTTTTGTGTCAAAATTGTCAAGACAACAAATTGAGAAGGTAACTAAATCTTATGTCAAAAAATTTAGATCAAACGAAGCAAAGTATTTTAATTAATACCCGAACAAATTTAGCACCTGAAATTGTTAAAACTGAAGGTGCAGGAAAAGCTTATCAGTCAGTAGCTCAATCAATGGCAATTGCCGTGCAAGATGCAACAGACAATTTGCGAAATATAACTACTATTAGCAGTACAGCGATCGCGGTTTGTACTCAACTTATGATAGCCGAACGCAAAGTCACTCCTTACGCAGAAATCATTGCTAAGTCTCAGGAAACTCTCAGTAGTACAGTCAAGATATTTGAAAAAGTTGGAAAATCATCAGGTACAATTCTCAAAGAGTTTCCTTCTGGGGATTCGTAGATTTAGGAGTTACACAAAAACAGCTTAATAGTGCAATGAAACTTTTGTTTGAGAAGGTCTTAAACTATTGATAACCGCTTGTGGCTAATCTGTTTGCCCTCCCAAATGAACAGCCAAGCTTCCAGGTTACTTCTTGTGTCCAATTATCGTTGTATTTCTAGGATTTAATAAGGGTTCCACCAACCAAAATTCAAAGTTTGAATGTATGTCACTTTACCCCATTTAAGCTAAGAAGCATTTAGTTTTTATGTTCTCAATGCAATATCAGTGGACTGTTTGCTAATTGGTAACACAGTTCTGACAACCTAAGACTTTTCGAGCAATAAGCTGTTCGGCATTTTAACTTTGTATCAATAGACGATCGAGGGAACGGAAAAAACATAATCTAAATGCATCTTAAGCTTATAGTCTATTTTAATGAGATTTTCATAGTTAAAGACTACAAGACTAATAGACATCTCCAGAAATTTAGTTCATGCTATGTTGTGGCAAGTGTTCCACTTCATTTTTGGAGATATTTTATGTACATACTACTAGACTTTCTTGAATGATAAAAGGCTGTCAAATATGAGCTTGTTTCGTTTGTTTCTGTTTCTTTATATTTCTCTAGGACTATCCAAACCCTCTAACATTAATAATCAGAAACAAAAACATTCACTCAAAGCCACTCAACCCCCCAATATTAATCCTCAAAAACAAAAATACTTACTTCACCCAAAAATACTCACTAACAAGGAGATAAAAAAAATGAAAATTCTTATTGTACTGCCATACAGTGGCGCGCAATTTACAGGTGGTCTCGCAGTCGTTAACGAGGAACTCACTAAGGAACTTGCCAAGAATCACGATGTCAAACTGCTTACCTTCGAGCTAAACAGTAAAGTAATGGCAACTAAAGCAGGCCATGGTGATGCAGACTTACTTGTTATTAAAGACCAACACACAAAATCTGGTCAAAAGAAACTAACAAAAGAGTTGGGTGGGGAAGGACTGCTCAATGAAGACGAGCGCGATCAATTGTATTTTCTTATGGAAAATGATGAAGTCTTAAGATATGCACACGAAAATTTGTTAAATGATTGGACACCCGAAATAATATTGGGACACTCACGGTTCTCTGGCCCAGCAGCAATTAACCTAAAAAAAGATTATTTTACTGAGGCAAAGGTTGGATATTTTTTACATTCGTACCCGCTTGTAGAGGGATTTTTGGTAGCAGGATATGAGATATTTGAAGAAAAAATAGATAAGGAAAAAGCACAGGAAAAATTCGACAAAGAAAAGGAATGGATAGGACAGGCAGACATTGTACTAGCAATGGGACCCCTAATGCGGTTGGCGGCGAGATTAATCCTTGATGATGTTTCATGCAACCATACCCGAGTGCATGAAGTGATTTCAGGTATAGATAAAAAGTATGACGCGATTCCGCCTTGGCAAGAAAATGAAAGTTGTATCACGTTATTGTTAAGTGGTCGTGCATCTGCTGCAGTTAAGGGATTCCAGGATATCGTCATAGCTGCACTAGACCTGCGGGCTAAAAGATTTGAACAAGGAAAAAAGAAAAAAGTCTTAATCAAGGTAATCGGAATAAGTGAAAGAAGACTGCCAGGTGGGGTTGAAGAAGTTGATAGTGCTGATGACTTGCGAGTAGTGAATGCTGACAGTGTCCAAAGC
>NZ_JAAHHT010000022.1 GCF_010672085.1 Okeania sp. SIO3I5 | reverse complement strand
GCAGCAGAAATGGTTTTGCATCGTGGACTAGAGAATGTAGTAGCCCAGGGACTCTGGGGAAAGGAAACAGCCTGTCAAGTCGGTCTGTCGGGGGTCTATGACCTAGATAAGTGGCGTGGGGCAGGAAAGCATAACTGCGAGGTTAGGAAGCCTGCGCTGTACCCGTAGGGTCAGCGTCGGGAGGATGTCACTTATCTAACTTTGCCTGAATATCCTTACTACCTCCTGGCCTTGATCTGCAAAAATGAGTTAGGATACAGTAATCTTTGGTTAGCTATTGGATTACTAAACCCAATGGCGTCCAACCAGGGGTGGGACTTTAACAAAATTTAGTCAAAAATAAATTAATTTAAGATCGATAGACATAATCTTCAACTTGTCTTAAGATTGTCATAAGAATTAAGCTATAAGTAAATCAAGTTACTAATAAGCTAATAACAAAAAGTCCAAAATATTTAAGAGAGGAGAATAAGGTATGGCTATCGTACCAATGCGCTTACTACTAGACCACGCAGCAGAAAACGGTTATGGCATTCCTGCGTATAATGTCAACAACATGGAGCAAATTCAGTCCATTATGCAGGCCGCAGATGAAGCAGACAGCCCTGTAATTTTACAAGCTTCTCGTGGGGCACGCAAATATGCTGGTGAAAATTTTCTGCGTCATTTAATCTTGGCCGCTGTAGAGACTTACCCTCATCTTCCCATTGCTATGCACCAAGATCATGGTAATGCACCCTCTACTTGCTATTCCGCTATGCGCCACGGTTTCACTAGCGTAATGATGGATGGTTCTCTCGAGGCAGATGCTAAGACTCCAGCTAGCTTTGAATATAACGTTAATGTTACTGCTGAAGTAGTGAAGGTTGCTCACTCCATCGGTGTAAGTGTAGAAGGTGAACTAGGTTGTTTAGGTTCCTTAGAAACTGGTATGGGTGATAAGGAAGATGGCCATGGAGCTGAAGGTAAGCTTACCGAAGATCAACTTTTAACAGATCCAGATGAGGCTGTACAATTTGTAGAACAAACTCAAGTAGATGCTCTAGCAGTTGCTATTGGTACTAGCCATGGTGCTTATAAGTTTACTCGTAAGCCTACTGGAGAAATTTTGGCCATTAGCCGAATTGAAGAAATTCACCGTCGTCTACCTAATACTCACTTGGTTATGCACGGTTCTTCTTCTGTTCCTGAAGATTTATTGGCTATGATTAACGAGTATGGTGGCAATATTCCTGAAACTTACGGTGTACCTGTTGAAGAGATTCAAAAAGGTATTAAGAGTGGTGTGCGTAAGGTGAATATTGATACTGATAACCGTTTAGCTATTACTGCTGCTATTCGTAAGGCTGCTGCTGAAGATCCTTCTAACTTTGACCCTCGTCACTTCTTGAAGCCTTCTATTAAGTTAATGAAGCAGGTATGTTTGGATCGTTATCAACAGTTCGGTACTGCTGGTAATGCTAGTAAGATTAAGGTTCAAACTTTGGATGAGTTTTCTGTTAAATATGCTAGTGGAGAATTAGCTGCTACTACTAAGACAGCAGTTTCTGTATAGTTTGTTTGTGAGAATTTTCTAGTCTAATTTCTCAATTATCTAATTAGTTGATGAGAAGTTCTTAGAACAACTTAAGGCTTCTCATTTTTTTTGCCACTTTTCCCAAGAATTTAATCAGGACTTAGGGAAGAATACTATATACAGAGTGCCAAAACTGTAACGTTTTAGATATGTAGTGTTTAGAACCTAAAAAGGTCTAATTCCTCAATGATAAGTTTTTGAAATATACACAAAGCTTCCAATTTTTTTCTAATTCAATCAGAGGACTTAGGAAAAACACTATATGCAGAGTGTCAAAACTGTAACGTTTTAGATATGTAGTGTTTAGAACCTAAAAAGGTCTAATTCCTCAATGATAAGTTTTTGAAATATACACAAAGCTTCCAATTTTTTTTCTAATTTAATCAGGATTTAGGGAAAAACACTATATACAGAGTTCTAAAACTATAACGTTTTAGATATGTAGTGTTTAGAACCTAAAAAGGTCTAATTCCTCAATGATAAGTTTTTGAAATATACAGAAACACAGGGGGAGGACATCACCTCTGTCATGCGCAGCGGTCAGGGTTTCCCAGACGCTCAGAATCCCGCGTTGTCCATCCCCCCTAACCCCCCTTTGAAAGGGGGGAATAGAAGGGCAACGTCGGGAGTATGTCAAGAGCATTCCGATCATCCGTGTATCCGTGGCCAAATCCGTGTCTAGCTGTCAAGGAGCGATCGCTATAAAATCTGTAGAGGGCAAATGGCATTTGCCCCTACCACATAAGGTAGCTTTGCGTAAGTCCTGCTCTACTCGCTACTCCCTATTTCCTAAATAGAACAACTTAAACCACCTGACTTTTGACTAAAAAGAGTATTTTCTCGGTAATCAATAGGACAATCTATCACAGCAGGAACATCCTGAACCAGAGCCTCCTTCAGAGTAGGAATTAAATCAGCAGCAGACTCAACTCGATAACCCTTCAAACCAAAACTTTCAGCAAACCTAACAAAATCAGGATTGCCAAACTTAATAAAAGAAGACTCCCCAAAATGATTTTCCTGTTTCCACTCAATCAAACCATAACCACCATCATTAAAAATCAAAGTCACAAAAGCAGTACCCACCCGTAAAGCAGTTTCCAACTCTTGACAATTCATCATAAACCCACCATCCCCAGTAGCTGCCACAACCTTACGCTCAGGATAAACCAACTTCGCAGCGATCGCTCCAGGAATAGCAATACCCATAGCCGCAAACCCATTAGAAATCAAACAAGTATTAGGACGGTCACAATGATAATGTCTAGCAATCCACATTTTATGGGCACCAACATCAGAAATAACAATATCCTCCGCACCCATGACCTGACGTAAATCATAAATTAGTTTTTGAGGTTTAATTGGAAACCCATCATCCTGACCATATTCCTCATATTCAGAGCGCATATTTTTTCTAATTTCTGATACATTCGGACTTAATTTATTTATGCGTTCCGAGCGTCGCAAAATTTCATTCAAAGAATCAGAAATATCTCCAACTATTTCAGCTATAGGAATATAACTACTATCAATCTCTGCATATTTTGCCCCCACATGAATAATCGGAATTTCTCCTTGAGGGTTCCATTTTTTCGGTGAATATTCAATCAAATCATAACCAACCGCAATAACCAAATCTGTTTCATCAAAAGCACAACTAATATAATCCCGTTGTTGTAATCCTGTCGTCCATAAAGACAAAGGATGAGTGTAAGGAATCACACCTTTACCCATAAAAGTACTAGCAACAGGAATATTTAATTGTGTAGCAAACTCTGTCAAAGCATCACTTGCATTTCCTCGAATCGCTCCATTTCCAACTAAAATAAGAGGATTTTTTGCCTTAGAAATTGCCACTGCTGCCTCCGTCATACTGTGATAAGCAGAATAAGATTTTTCCCGCTTATCTGGATGCAAAGGTTTTCCCTCCACAGACATTGCAGCAATATTTTCTGGTAAATCAATATGAACAGCACCAGGCTTTTCTTGTTGAGCTACCTTAAATGCTTTACGGACAATTTCTTGTGTATTACTAGGGTTAACAATTTGAGCATTCCATTTAGTAACTGGAGAAAACATAGCCACCAAATCTAAATATTGGTGAGATTCAATGTGCATTCTATCAGTACCAACTTGACCTGTAATTGCCACTAAAGGCGCCCCATCTAAATTAGCATCAGCAACACCAGTCATTAAATTAGTAGCACCAGGACCTAATGTTGATAAACAAACTCCTGCTTTTCCTGTAAGACGACCATAGACATCTGCCATAAAAGCAGCACCCTGTTCGTGTCGAGTAGTAATAAATTGAATTGAGGAATTTTTCAGAGCTTCTAGAATGTTTAGATTTTCTTCTCCAGGCAATCCAAATATATATTTTACCCCTTCATTTTCCAGGCATTTTACTAATAATTCGGCAGTGTTCATTTTGATTTTTCTCCTTTTATAAAAAGTGTTCATTAATGGATAATTACCTCTGGTTAAAATTAAGAGGATTGAATTCAGGAAATATTATTTATTTGTTTTCTTGAAATAGAAGGATTTATACCTTAATTTTTCGGTAAAAACTAAGTCAAAATTGAAAAAAAGGGGTGCATCTCAATTTTAAAGAAAGCCAAAAAATATTGCTTTTAGGAAACAGAGAATAGGGAATAGGAAAAAAGTATTTTTGCAAATATGAGATGCACCCAAAAAAGGGAGCTAGTAGGGAATAAGGAATAGGGAAAAACTCGATCTTTATTGACAGCAGATTCCAAGTATTTGAGGTGAAAATATTATTTTTTAAACTGGTATAAGTCAAAATCAACATTTCAAAATGGAATCTAGTTACTTTAACAATCAAAGGTTTATTTGACTATATTATTGTTGCTATGCACTAAAGATTTTAGATATTTTAACTTCCCTTGCGGGAAGTCCCTCGCTCTCTTGAAGATGAATCTTTCCAGAAAAGGTAATCTCATTCTTTACTTCCTGTTTCTCTAAAACTATAATTCCAATATGCAAAGGAAGGAAAATTTATCTCGAAACTAAGACGTCTGAGTTTTTCCGAAGAATAAATCTTTCCAGAAAAGGTAATCTCATTCTTTACTTCCTGTTTCTCTAAAACTATAATTCCAATGTGCAAAGGAAGGAAGCTTTATCTCGAAACTAAGACGTCTGAGTTTTTCCGAAGAATAAATCTTTCCAGAAAAGGTAATCTCATTCTTTACTTCCTGTTTCTCTAAAACTATAATTCCAATGTGCAAAGGAAGGAAAATTTATCTCGAAACTAAGACGTCTGAGTTTTTCCGAAGAATAAATCTTTCCAGAAAAGGTAATCTCATTCTTTACTTCCTGTTTCTCTAAAGCTATAATTCCAATATGCAAAGGAAGGAAAATTTATCTCGAAACTAAGACGTCTGAGTTTTTCCAAGGATGAATCTTTCCACAAAAGGCAATCTCATTCTTTACTTAACTCTGTCTCTAAAGCTATAATTTCAATGTGCAAAGGAAGGAAGCTTTATCTCGAAACTAAGACGTCTGAGTTTTTCCAAGGATGAATCTTTCCACAAAAGGTAATCTTATCCTTTAGTGCCTCTGTCTCTAAAACTATAATTCCAATATGCAAAGGAAGGAAAATTTATCTCGAAACTAAGACGTCTGAGTTTTTCCAAGGATGAATCTTTCCACAAAAGGCAATCTTATCTTTTAGTTCCTCTGTCTCTAAAACTATAATTCCAATGTACAAATATACAAAGCCTCATCTCCAAACTAAACTAAGACGTCTGAGTTTTTTCAAGGGATAAATCTTTCCACAAAAGGCAATCTTATCTTTTAGTTCCTCTGTCTCTAAAACTATAATTCCAATGTACAAATATACAAAGCCTCATCTCCAAACTAAACTAAGACGTCTGAGTTTTTTCAAGGGATAAATCTTTCCACAAAAGGCAATCTTATCTTTTAGTTCCTCTGTCTCTAAAACTATAATTCCAATGTACAAATATAGAATGCCTCATCTCCAAACTAAACTAAGACGTCTGAGTTTTTTCAAGGGATAAATCTTTGCACAAAAGGCAATCTCATCCTTTACTTCCTTTTTCTCTAAGGCTGTAATTCCAATGCACAAATATGCAACGGCCTTCTTTTGAACAAACTCGAACTATTTAATCCAAACAGTCTTAATATTGACAAATTCCAAAATACCTTCCCTGCTAAGTTCCCGACCATAACCAGAACGTTTAATTCCCCCAAAAGGTAGACGTGGGTCAGACTTAACCAAACCGTTGATAAAAACAGCACCCGCTTCTAAATCCGATATTAACCTATCTGCCTCTGCTGTATCTGTAGTCCATGCACTTGCACCTAACCCAAAAGGAGTATTGTTTGCCAACTCTATAGCCTCATCAATATTAGCAACCCGAAATACTAAAGCCACCGGACCAAAAAATTCTTCCTGATAAGCAGGAGAATCTGTTGGTATCTCAGCTAAAATTGTCGGAGGGTAAAAATTTCCAGGAAAGTCAGATAAAGAACGACCCCCTGTGAGAATTTTTGCTCCTTTCTCCACAGAAGCTTCTACTTGAGCATTTAACTCTTCAAGAATAGATGGAGTTGCCAAAGGACCAATATTAGTATCAGGCAACATCGGGTCTCCTACCTTTAAAGCCTCAAACTTTTCTATCAGACCTTGTTGAAATTCATCAGCGATCGCCTCTGCCAAAATAAAACGTTTAGCAGCAATACAAGATTGACCGCTATTTAACATCCTAGCTGTAACTGCCGTAGAAACTGCTGCTTCTAAATCGGCACTTTCTAAAACTATAAAAGGGTCACTACCTCCCAATTCCAAAACAGTCTTTTTAATAGCCCTACCTGCTGTTGCTGCTAAACTTGCACCCGCAGGTTCACTACCAGTTAAAGTTCCTGCCTTTACTCGGTCATCTGCCATAATCCCAGACACCTTATCTGACCCTATCAATAAAGTTTGAAAAGCACCCTCTGGGAAACCTGCCTCTTTAAAAATTTCTTCAATAGCTAAAGCACATTGAGGCACATTAGAGGCGTGTTTCAATAAACCAACATTTCCTGCCATTAAAGCTGGTGCAGCAAACCGGAAAACCTGCCAAAAAGGAAAATTCCAGGGCATAACAGCCAGCACTGGGCCAATTGGTTGATAACGGACATAAGATTTACTAGCGTCGGTTTGTGCAGGGACATCTGCTAGAAAATTAGCTGCCTTTTCTGCATAGTACCGACAGACTAAAGCACATTTTTTAGCTTCGGCGATCGCTCCACTCAGAGTTTTACCCATTTCGAGGGTCATTATTTTGCCAAATTTCTCGGCGTTTTTCTCTAATATGTCTGCTGCTGCTAATAACCATTCTCCCCGTTGGGTAATGGGAACTTGACGATATTGGCGAAAGGTTTTTTCTGCCAATTCTAATTTAGCCTCTATTTCTGTATCTGTGATTGGCTCAAAAGTTTTGAGTATTTCTCCTGTTGCTGGATTAATTGTAGCGATCGGCATATTTTTTCAAGTTAAAAGTCAAAAGTAAGATTTTATAAGCTCAAAGCTTTGACGCTTTAAAGTCAAAAGTTAAAAGCCAAAAGCTAAGTTTTTATAGGCTCAAACTTTTGTTAACCTAATTTAGTTTTCTTCTCCATCATAATCCCTGAGGCTAGACAAACCAATTAGTTCTTTACTATCTTTTACAATGCATTTTTTTTAAGGAGTAAAAGAGTAGAGGAGACGAGGTGTGAGAAAAAATTTCATCCGCCACCTCCGGGAGCTTCAGCAAATGAAAAAAAATCGCCACGCCAAAGGATTTTCGCTTGCATCCTGACAAAAAGTTTGATATCATAGAGACTATCAGGGGTTGCTCGCCCATATACATGATTTTTTATTCAACTTAAGACAGTATTGTTTTTCAGCGAGCTTGAGATATTTCCATACAAAAAGATGGCATAAATAACTGAGTCATCACATCATTTCCCCATCTTCCCCACACTCCCTATTCCTTACTCCCTAATCCCTACTCCCTCATAGTCATAATATCGTTGATAATAAGAATCCGCCCGATCGCCATTACCAACAATACCCAACATCGGTACACCTGCCATACTCAAATCATCCAGAGCCAAACCCAAAGCCTCTCGCTCAGTCTTACCCAACCCCACCACTAACAATAATCCATTAGTATAAGCTGCCAATAAATTAGCATCAGCTCTTCCCAATAACGGAGCAGTATCACAGATCGCCAAATCAAAAGTGCTAACCCCCTCTTGAATCAATTGCTGCATCTGACTTGAAGACAAAATTTTTGTTGGGTCTGGGGGAATAGGTCCAGAAGTCAAGACAAATAGATTTTCATCCACAGGCGATCGCTGAATTGCTGCTTCTATTGGCGTACCATCAATAATTACACTACTTAACCCCTGTTGATTTGACAATCCCATCATATTATGAATTTGTGGACAACGTAGATCGGCATCTATTAATAATACCCGTTGACCCATAGCAGCAGCAGCGCGAGCTAAATGACCCGCTACAGTAGATTTACCATCCCCTGGTAAAGCCGAACTAATTACAAAAGAATTAATCGGATTTTCGATATTTAATAGACGAATATTAGCATTTAAAGTACGGAAAGCTTCTTGAAAAGCTGAAGGATATAAAACCAAAGATGAACTTTTCTTTTCTTTCAATTCATCATTCATCCAAATTCTTTGTTCATGTACAGGAATTACTCCCAATAAAGGTAAACCTATAGATTTTTTTACCTCTTTTGGCGTCTCAAAAACATCCTGCTTAAATCTCTCTCCCAACTGAGCTAATAATATTCCCAATACTAATCCTGTCAACCCTCCCAGGAAAAGATTTAATAACATATTTGGAGAGACTGTTACTAACTCACCGTTTTGAGTTTTTAGTAATTCTGGTGGTGCAATTAATTCCCAAGGTAATTTTGTTTCAGCAGCTTCTATTTGTAATATTTTTTGTTTTTCTAAAAGCTCTTTAATCGTTTTATTTGATATTTCTAATTCTTGCTGAATTTCCGTATAACGCCTTACTACTTCTGGCATCTTTTCAGCATATTCATTTAACTTAGCTTCAGCTTCATCCAATACCTTACCTCTAACTTCCATCACCTCTATTTGATTAGCAGCTAATATCATTTTGTGAATTAATTCTAAGCGAACAGAATCTTGAAAAGCTAAAGCCTTTTTACTAACTTCTTCTATATCTCTGCCAATAACTTTTTCTGCCTCTCGATCTAATAAAGGCAGTAATTTTTCTCGCTGTTGATATAAAGCTTGCATTTGAGGAGCTTTATCTTTAAAACGAGCTGACTCTAGAGCAATCGTTGTTTCTACTTTTTGTAATTCATTTAATAATGATTGATATCTTGGAGATTGACTTAAAGCTGAAGCTATCAAAGCTTCTTCTGGATTAATACCCAACTGACTTTGCAACATAGTATAGAGCGATCGCTGTTGGTCAAGCAATATTTTATTCTCTAGTTTTTGAGATTGAATTTGATTTTTTTCTGCTGCTATTTCTTGACTTTTAATTTCTGGATTAATAAACAGATACTCTTGTTGTAGCTGCTGTAATTCCTGTCGCAATTTTTTGATTTTTTGCTGATATTTAGGAATTTGTGACTCAACAAATTTTAACCCTTCACCAGTCTTACTTTGATTATCTTCACGACCATATTTAGTATAAGCTGCTGCTAGTTTATCTAAAACAAACTTAATTTTATTTTGGTCTGAATCTTTATAGCTAACTTCTATTATTTTAGTCTCATCTAATCTTTTAACAGATCGGATGCTTCATCTAGTAGATATTACTCG
>NZ_JAAHHT010000219.1 GCF_010672085.1 Okeania sp. SIO3I5 | reverse complement strand
GGGGGAGGATGGGGAGGATGGGGAGGAGGGAGAGGATGGGGAGGATGGGGAGGAGGGAGAGGAGGGAGAGGAGGGGGAGGAGGGGGAGGAATAATTCTGTCTACAGTCTTCACTCAAGCGTGTCTAATTCAATACATTTTTCTCCCGAAAAAGCCGAACCAAGACTTACCCATAACTTGTCAATAATGCCTAAGTTTTATGTTAAGAAAGATGTGGTTCAACAATGAATAATTAATAATGAATAATTAATAATTACCTCTCCTTGAAACTGATAGGATTGACTAACCATGAAAATTTTTATTTATTGTCCCCTATCCAAGGGGAGGCTTTAAACCAAAATTTTTCGGTAAAGCATAGCATTTAAAGGGGGAAAAAAAGAAAATTCAATATTATCAAGCCTCCCTATGACCTAGAGGTACTGATAACTGATAACTGATAACTGAAATGACCAAACTATTCGTAACATTCTTTTTTCATCCATGGTATAATAGATATCTCAAACCATCAAAAATTAAATTAAAAATCGTACATAAATAATTAATTAATTCCCCCTATTGCCTATTGCCTATTCCCTTTTTATGGATCTAATATTTATCCTTGAAAAACAGCCCCACGTTTAATTAATTCCTGCTTCATTGCTTCAGAAATTCCTATATTATTACCAAATATCGCACCATCTAACTCTGCACCTTCTAGATTGATTTTTCTTAAATCAGCTCCTAATAACTTAGCATTTTTCAAGTTAGCATTCATTAAATTTGCCATCATTAAATTTGCATTTGATAATTCCGCATCACACAACTGAGCTTTTAGCAGTTTAGCTTGATTCAATAAAGCACCTGTCATAATAGAATTAAACAATAAAGTATTGCTTAGGTTAGCCCCTTGCATATTAGCATTATATAAATTGGCTTTAATTAAATTAATATCCGTTAGATTAGCATTACTTAATTGAATATTAGTGAGATTAGCATTACTGAGGTTAGCATATCTGAGATTAGCAGATTTTAAATTAGCATTAGTTAAATTAGCAGAGCCTATATTTGCACCCTTAAGATCGGCATTTTCCAGGTTAACCCCACTTAAATTTCTCCCATAAGCACCATGATTAACAAGATCCCAAACAAGATACCACTTATTATCTAATTCTGTTCCATGATTAATTTTTACCCCTCTTAAATTAACCTGATTTAAGTCAGTATTCCTCAATTTTGTGTGATTAAGATTCGCATCGGTAAAATTACTACAATAAAGATTAGCACCCTCAAGATTAGCACCTTCAAGATTAGCTCGGTTCAATTGACTTCCAACAAGATTAACATATGATAAATTAGCATCTTTTAGATTAGCATCTTTCAGAGTAACATCTCTCAAATTAGCATGACTAAAATTAGCACCTGTAAGATTAGCTTCGTTGAGGTTAGCATCATTAAGTTCTGCATAACTGAAGTTGGCATTTGTGAGGTTACTATTTCTCAGATTAGCACGAGTTAAATTAGCATTAGTAAGATTACCTTGAATTAACTCTGCATCTGTAATATTACTACGCCAGAGATTAGCACCTTCTAGATTAGCACCCTTTAGGTTAGCACCTCTAAAACTCGTACCTCTGAGGTCTGCGCCTTTTAAATTTACCTTACTAAAGTTAGCAAACCACATTATTGCCCCACTTAGATTAGCATCACTCAGGTCGCTATTACTAAAGTTAGTTCTTTTCAGATTAGCGCAAAGTAAATAAGCACCCCTGAGAATAGTTTCACTGAGATTAATATCATCTAGATCGCTCATACTTAGGTCAGCGGACTCAAGATTGACACCAGAAAAATTGTTAGTCAATTTTTGATTGCTAGTTTGCTCCGCATTATTGATTGTTTGATTAGTAGTACCTTGAATTAGTTTCTGTAGTTTATCAAGTGATTCTTGGTTAGCCATATATAGCTACCTGCTCCTTAAGATTTTAAATAAAATGTTATATCATCTGGATAAATATTTGCTACAATTTTCTTGTTGCTTGTTGTCTGTTTTTGTTGCTTATAAACACAGTTTTGTAACATTATTTTCCCAAATTCGTATTATTTGAGGGGGTCGGGGGAGGCAAAAATACACAACTATTAACCACCAAAAAATTGTCTAACAATATAGCAGTTTTTATGTAAGCATTCAGCTATTAGCAGTCAGCTCTCAGCAATAAAAATGAATCAATGTAGCTTGATAGACTATTAAGGTTAATTAATGGACTTTTACAGTAATTTTTAATTCTTTGGAGCCTCTTAATTGCTTTTTCCTATTTTCAAGGTAATAAAGCTAATAGCTGTTAGCTGACGACTGAATGCTTAAGTTTTTATTTATATCAACTACAAATGCTTTGACTTAAAGTCAAATCAATTCAAAATTATTAATTCGCTCATTATAACCTCTGCCTGTTTCCGCAGCATTCCCCAGGAAACTCAGAGATTTGAAATAAGGAAAATATTTTTGATTTTTTCGTGGTTGTACGAACGAGGCTTAAATCCTTAATTAAACAATTATTGAAATTAAGGAATGAACCAAAATTTTTTAACTTTAGAATGCGCGAATTTAGAATTCAAAAAAATATCATAAAGCAAAATTTATGTTTTCACTTTCCATGAAAAACCCCTAGGAAAATAAATATTAATAACAGCATATCATCTAACTTTAGCTATTCATAACAAACCCATTACCTGATTTATTGTTGACAATAATTTATTAATTCCTGAATTTTTTTTCGAATTAACCATACTCAAATACTGCTCCTCGACTAATTAAATCTTGTTTCATTTCTTCAGATAAACCAGCATCATGCCATAACCTAGCTTTCTCTACTTTTGTATTTTGAAAATTAGCTCCTTTTAAATTTGTTAATGCTAATCCAGCTTGAGTTATATCTGCATCACTTAAATTCGCATCACTTAAATTCGCATCACTTAAATTCGCATTACTTAAATTCGCATTACTTAAATTCGCACCACTTAAATTCGCACCACTTAAATTAGCCAAAGCTAGACTAACACGGTGCAAGTTTGCATCAGTTAAATTCGCATTACTTAAAAACGCACCACTCAAATCAGCACCACCCAAATTGACTTTACTAAGATTAGCTTCACTCAAATCTGCATCACTTAAATCTGCACCTCTTAAATAAGCAGCAGATAGATTTGCCCCACTCAAATCAAGACCACATAAATTAACACCTAATAACTTAGCACCAGCAAAATCTTGAGCAGGATTTAGATCGGCAATATTTGCTAAGTCCAATAAATCTTCTGTATTTGCCTCAACTACATTTTTGCTGATTATCCTAAACTCTGAAAAATCACATCCAGCAGCAGTTGCAGATAACATTAAACCTTGCAACTCCTCTGGAGATTTATATTGTAATGAATCAGAACTTAACTCTGAGTTAAAATTCTGCGATCGCAACCAAAGCTCCAATTTTCTTTCCAACACGGCGAGTTTATTGGGGCTAATATTGTGAGGCCATAATCCTTCAATACCAGTCATAGAAATACAAATTTTATCGGCTATATTATTAATTGTTATAGCAGTTTTTCCTATTTATGGGAAATAGCCAACTGCTCTTGATAACATTCTTTGGCCAGCGACAAATTTCCCGAACCATGATAAGCTATGCATAAAGTAGAGTAGGCTTGTTAAATACTAGATCGATCTAGAAATTAAATAGCGATCGCTAAAAGTTGTTGTTGATAATTTTATAAAGCATAATAAATATTGCCTAGATTACTAAAAGTCCTTCGGGCTTAATTAAGTAAGAAGTAATAAGTAATGAGTAATGAGTAAGGAGTAAGGAGTAAGGAGTAAGAAGTAAGAAGTAATAAGTAAAATCAAGCCCGAAGATGAAGGTTTAAAGCCTCTTCATTCATCAATAAAAATTAAAAAAATGATGATTTTTTTGAATCCTCTGACTTTCCTGCGGAATGCTGCGCAAACAGGCAGAGGTATTATCCCTCTTTTAAACATTTAACGATCTGTTCTGTTTTCCTTGTTCTTCTTCTGATTCCATAAAGCCGAGCACAAAAAGATGTGATTATAGACACAAAATCCTCCATTAGATCATCAGTTTCTTCTGAGGCTAAATTAACTACTTCAATGTCTCTATTTGTTTGTGTTAAGAGAACTTTCAAATAATTAAAGCCCACTCTACTTAATCTATCTTTATGTTCACAAACTATCAAGTCATAATCATTTTCCTGTAATAGCTTGACAAGCTTTCGTCTATTGTCATTTACCCCACTACCTACCTCTTTAACAACCCTGACAACAGAATAACCTTTTGCACAGCAATAATTAAGTAGTCTTTCAGCTTGAGATTCAAGATTAGCCTTGTTTTCTGCACTAGAAACTCTACAATAAATCGCTACTTTAACAAATTTACATTGAGAGGAGTTGATATTGTTCTTAACAATAATTGTTCCACTGGGTAGTTGATAAGCATCTAACTCTCCCCGTTTCCACATATTCCAAGCCGTCTTGTAACAAACTCCTAAAGATTTTGCATAATCAGATAATTTCATTCATAAACCTATTTATGGGAATTTAACTAATCCCAGTCTAAGATATTTTTAGTTTTTTTTCTATGTTTTTCCATAAAATTAATAAAACTTTACAATACCAATTTGAAAAAAGAATGTTACGAATAGAAATGGAGAGAAAAAGATTTTACAGGAGTTCCCACTTTAATAAAAAAGATGATTTTCGACTAAAAAATGGTGTTGGAGTCATTTATTCTGACTCCTGACTCCTGACTCCTAAAAAATTCCCTAGGTATTTGTAGCAAACATTTATCAAAATGATATTACTTATTACCAAGGAAAAGCTTAAGGGTAATACCTGCAATGCTTACAAAAATTATACTTTACCAAAAAATATAGTATATTTTCCAATTAAAAGGAAAATATTATCAAAGTATATTTTAAGCTAAATTTTGAGTTTCTTGTTTTTGAATATCCCTTGAAAAACATTAGTGATTTTGATAACAACTCAGCCTGATAAATTTCTCTTTCTTGACACCACAGATTGCTTGCTTCCGACTTTCAAATAAATCTAAAATTCCCTCAACAAGCGTCTTAACTAAATTTTGGTTACACCCATCAATAAACTCTTCAGCAGAAATCTTTTTTTGGCAAAAATCATTAGTTCTTTTTCTTTGTTTTTTGATTTCATCAAATCCTAGATATCTGACCATAAATGTAGTTAATGGTGAATTTCTCATATCATAAGCTACATTGTTGTTACGCCCCTCTGCCAACAAAGTTAATGCTTCACATTCCAAATGATTTTGAGATTTATAAGGATTATAAATCTCTGGTAAAAAATCCTCCAAATGAGCAGGAATACACCCTTTACTTGGCAACTCTCCCACCATCGTTGATAGAGGTATATTCATTCCCATCCGCATAGATAATGCTTCTATAAAAGCCATAGTAAAAATTTTACTTCCTAGATAAATTTTAGCAACTTCAATATTCTTTTTTGCTTGCTCAATCCAGATTTTATAACTTTTATCGTTGGGTTCGCCATCAAATTTACGGAAAATAAAGTTGGGGTTCAAATAGTTAATAAATCCTTCTGTTTTTTCTAAAGCAATGCGATATTCACAAACTGTATAAGAATTTCCATTAGTTAAATTATGGTTAGTTTCTGGCAATAAATTCCAAGTATTATCTAGAAAAATTGAACTAGGAGAACCAAAGCCACTAACATCTCGATTAGATAATCTAACAGATTTTTTGACTGTTTCATAGAGTTCGGCATTACTAATATTAAAGTTCAATTTAGTATTAGTTTCCTTTAGTTTTTGATAGAGATGTTCAGTTACGGTTAATCCATCTTCAAAATTTGGTTTAAATGGAATAGTTGCTTCAATACAAGCAGTAATTTTAAACAGATGTTGAGGTCTGAGAAATAATTCCATAACCTTAGCAGCAACTATGGCACTCATAAACTCATTTTGCCCGCCAAAAGGTAATAAAACCTGACCAGCAACAAAACCAAAAATAGATGCTACCATTTCAAAAGTCCAATCATTAGGTAATTCATTTTTTTCCCTAATTTTTAACTTTCCATTCCTCTCTTGAATATAAGGAGCAATATAATAACTCAGATTAAAATTCACACTATGATCTACTTGTACATAAACTAAATCGTGAAATAAAGCAGCTAATACTTCAATCGCATCTTCGGAACCTCCGACCTCAAAAATATGATTTGGAGTATGAAAATAACGCCAAGGGCCTGTCATTGTTTGCACAATTAATTCAGCAATTTCAGCTAGTTTTTCAGGTTCAACTTCCACCTGTAGTTGTTTAGTTGCCCAGTTTAATTTTTCTAAGCATTGTTGATATTCATTTTCAAAATTCATTACTTATTTACTCCTTTTTTTGTTAAATAGGGATTAACTTTTATAGCTGAAGTTAGAGGTCAGAAGTCAGAAGTCAGAATTTACATTCTAACTGTGACTAAATTTGAGAGGAGGGAATATCTTAAATCGCCCTGACAACTGCTATAAATAATTAATCAAAGTATTATTAGTAGATGTCATTTCACTTGTCAGTATCGAACACTAAAGCCACAGCCTTAAAATACTAAATCAAATATTTTCTCATCCCCTGAAAAGGCTATGCTTTATCAACACCTTTCTTAACATAAAACTTGGGCATTATAGACAAATTATGAATACGCCTTGGTTCGGCTTTTGCCTGAGAAAAGTATATTGAAAAGTACATTTTTTTTGAGAACTATAGACAAATCCTCTTCTTAAAAAGAAGAGGTAATAATTAATTATTAATTATTAACTAGACAGTGCAAAGTTCTTGAAATAACTATTGCTAGCTAAGGCTTTCAGGGTTATCAAGGTGAGAAACTCTCCCGTCATAGCTGTAGACTATGCAACCCTTTTCCAGTAAGAATTTCAGTCAGATAAGCAAATCTTTTTTTAGAATAACTTTGTACTCTCCAGTTATTAATTATGGTTTGCTGAAAAAGTATGCATGGGTTCGGGTAGGAGTCAGGATACTCGAGACTTGAGACAGGAGAAGTAACGAATGAGCGAGGAGACAGAAGGAAGAATTTAATTCGTGATTTTTCTGCCAATAGTCAACCCTTTCATCCTAACTTTATGCAGCTCTTGCGTAGCAAAAACCTTGTAATGCATGAAAGACCATTATCGGCTAAAACCTTGATCTATCCATGCTTTAAGATTTAATCAGCAAACCCTAATTATTAATTATTAATTATTAATTATTAATTATTGATCCACCCTCCCTACAAAGTTTTCAAGAGTTCCTGATCAGGGATAGCTTAAAAGGGGAGGCTTGAGATATTTGTCTTAAAATTTAATGTCCATCAAAGTTTTCCAAGCAAATTGTGGTAGAGCCAACATTCGTCGCCAGCGCCAAGGCTCCTGATAAAGTCGATACAACCACTCCAAAGAATTGTTACAAAACCAAGCAGGCGCTCTTTCCTTCACACCAGCCCATATATCCAAACTACCACCAATACCAATCCAAATTGCCTGAGGACAAATATGTTTATTCTCTGCAATCCATAACTCTTGACGGGGTACTCCTAAACCCACAAATATTAATCTTGGCTGTAATTGTCCAAAAGTCTGTAAAAGTTGCTTCTCCTCTGCTAGAGATAGATAACCATGCTGACAAGCAATGGCTAACTCTGGCACCTTTTCTTGCCAAATTTCAGCAGCTTTCATAGCTACCCCTGGTTTTCCTCCATAGAAAAATACTAAATTCTGTGGATTCTGTTTCGGTACTTGGCACAAAAGACTTTCTGCTAATTCAATACCAGGACAACGCCCTATAGATTTACCCTTAAGCCTTAAGTATAAAACCACCCCAGCTCCATCAGGAACTACCAATTCAGCCCGACGAATTATCTCAGCCAAGACAGAATTTTTCTCAGCCTGCATTACCATTTCGGCATTCAGTGTTACTACATGAGTTCCCACTCCTGCCTCTAATTGAGAAAGTAAGTAACCAGGATAGTCATCTATACAATGTACTGGTAAACCTAGCACCACATTTTTGACAATTGGACTAAGTGTAGACTCAGATTTTTTTTCCCTCATTAATATTTTATTTTATTGATTTTCGTTTTTGACAATCGACAATCTTTAAATACTTACTGAGTTAGATTACCTGATTCGGATCTTTCAGACTACTGCTTAAAAAAAATATTCAGGACTCAGCAATAGCAGAATTTTTTTTGAGACGCTCTAGTTTCCAGAGCATTCTAGAACAGAAAAGAGATTTCAACTCCGACTCAAGCATCCCGTGCTTCAGGTTGCTGGAGATTTTAACCTAGAGCTATAAAAGCTATTTTCGGCTATCGCCGACATGAAACGCGGAGCGACAGGAAACAATGCAATGCAGTTACAATCCAGGAGACTAGCTGATAGCTAGTTAACCACTTTCTTTAACCAAGAAATTAGGTTAATAGCTTGCCCACTAAAAGGGAGAAAAAAAGAGTTTCTGATTTTCTTCGCCTGTATATTACTGGAGGTACTAATAACTAATAACTAATAACTGAAATAACTGAAATGAACCTGATATAGCAGTCGAAGCAAAAGGCGCGGACATTTGTAAATCCTGAAAACCTTTGACAGTTTACTATTCCCTATTCCCTATTCCCTATTCCCTAGCGCGTATAATATCTAAAATTTTCCAATGTTAGGAACTTCATCTATAATCAATCGAACAGAATCAACTAAAAAAATCTTGTTGTATTCTGACCAGTAATGCTTTTATCAAAATTAGTTTTTATGAACCTCAAGGCAGGAGTTGTCCTTCAAAAAGGAAAATATACTATTGATAGTATTTTAGGTCAAGGAGGCTTTGGTATAACTTACCGAGCTATTCATCATCAATTTAACCAAATTGTTGTATTGAAAACTCTCAATGAAAGTCTACGGCAGCATCAAGATTTTGCTAAATTTCAATATCAATTTATAGCTGAGGCTCACCTTTTAGCTAACTCTAGACATCCCAACATTGTCAAAGTATGGGACTGTTTTGAGGAAGAGCAGCTTTTCTTTATGGTAATGGACTATATACCGGGTCAAAATTTAGCTGAGTTAATACAGTCTGGCCATAATCTCGATCCTAAGCAAGCGACTCATTATATACACCAAATTGCCTCAGCTCTTTCAGTAGTTCACAAAAATGGGTTTCTACATCGGGATATACAACCTAAGAATATTATTAGGCGAGCTGGAAGTAACACAGTTGTACTAACTGATTTTGGCATGGCCTGTGATTTAACTCCTGGAATTAGGCAAACTCATACTAATTTGTTTTCTGTAGGATATTCACCACCAGAACAATGTAATCCAGAACAAAAGTTGGGCCCGGCAACAGATATTTATGCTTTAACAGCTACATTATATTATTTACTTACTGGTAATGCTCCGACTCCTGCTGCTTTAAGGCTTTCTCAAGCTATTCCTCAAACACTTAAATTTTCTGCCAAAGAACTAAAAGATTTTCAACCTAATCTTACTCCATGTATTGAGAATACTATTCTTATGGGATTAGAAATAGATGCTGAAAAACGACCTCAAACGGTAGAAAGTTGGTTGGGAATTCTTTTAAATGAGTCAAATATTTTAAAGTTAAAAAAACAAAATAGTTATTTGCCCGAGATTGCATCTAAATTTAACAATAATGATAAATTGATGGAACTAAAATCAGAATCAAGTATTCACCAGAAAAAAGGTAATTATTTGACTAATGAAGCCCAAAGTCAAACAGTTAATAAAAAAAATATAGAAGTCAACAATTTTCAGTTTTTTAGTCCTAGTGATACAGACCTTAACGAAGTCAGAATTCAGAAGTCAACCCACCCCTCACCCCTCCTGGGAGGGGAAGTCAGAAGTTGTTTTGGTAAGGGGGATTTGAGCAAGGCTCCAAAAACGTGTAGCCGATCTTGGCAAGGTTTTAGAATCAATTATTTTGATAAATTTAGCTGGATTAATCAACTTTCTTTCCAATTGGCAATTTTTTTGTTATTTGTATTGACTGCTGGAACTTTTGGATGGATAGGTTTTAATCTTACTCTCCGTTATAGCTATGCCAAAAATAATAACAAAATAGCATCTTTGACATCAAATAATTTATTAGAAAATCTCAAGCAAGAGCAAAATTACACTTTCCGAAATCACGACCCGTCTAGTCCTCTTTTTGGTTCTCCTTCAGTTAAAACTTACTCGATAAATCCACCAAAATTAAATAAATTACCTAAGCCATATTTTGAACAGGATGAGTTTTTTCCTAATAGTTTATCAGTCTCTAATCAGGATGACTCTTGGTCAGAAAATCCAAATTATTCTGCTGATATGAAAACTCAAGTATTTCCCTACAATTATTCTTCTAATGAAAATAGTGTAAAAGTTGATTTGCCAAAAACATCATATTATCCTTCTGATTATCAACCATTATCTCCCAAGTACCAATATCAAAAATATCAACAGCAAAATCAGTACCCAGATGACTACTATTAATTTGATTTTTTTATAGATAAATTAATATTTTGAAAGTATATTTTTAGCAACACTTGATTTATTAGTTGAGTCAAACCTACTAATACCAAGTTTGAGAAATTTTATGAAAAATATTATGGGTCATTTCAGTTATCAGTTATCAGTTATCAATGAACCTCGGACTAAAGTCGGAGGCTTTAAATACTGAATTAAATATTATTTTTATCCCCTCAAAAAGGGGAGGCTTTAGACCTCATTTTTTGGTAATAAAGAACGAATAAAAAAGATAAAAAATGATATAAATAGGTAGCTGATTCGATTGGAGAGAGGTGATTTTTAAGAATAAATTTCTGGCTTTTCGTTTTGTAGTCTTCTTTGTTTGCAATTGGTATAATACCAAACTTATTGACTACACTAATTATAAATTTTATATTGGCAATAGGGAGTGCTTCTTAACTATCTAATAACTATAAGAAAAATATAAAGGTTTTCTTAATTAATGAGATACTCTATTTTTTCTCTTCCCTACTCCCTAAAATTATCGCAGCTCTGGTGGACGCTATTCCTGGTGAAGATCAAAGTCCACCTCAATTACTATAGCTATAGTATAGACATTAGGTAATTCGCCATTAGATCGACATCTTTAATAAGTAACTAGGTAAAACACTCAGGACTTACGCAAATTATTAAATAATAGACTATCTGTAGGGGCGATTTCGTTCCGAATGCTGTCGCTTTCCGCGTAATTAGGAGCATGACAAACGGAAATCGCCCCTACTAGATATGGCGGTTATGCGTAAGTCCTGACACTTATAAAATAATGTGATACAATACTTTACAATTAGAATCACTTCTTGAATCCAATTTACTCGAACAGAGATAATTAGGTTTCAAAAATAAAAGGAGTCAAAACAAAAATTAAATTAAGTAGTTAGATGTTTGAAAAGGAGTGGAGAGTGAAATATATTTCAATTTGAATCTGGTGAAATTTAACAAAAGGCTGTCTCAATTGACCAAACTCAAACATCAATAGACAGTTTTTTAATCAGAAAAAACAAGCCTGATCGGCTAAAAAACATCTAAATTGATATTGACCAGGTAAACTATCAAAATAAACTATTTTATTATGAGTAAATCACCAATTCATGCTTTCTTTTTGGGTAGAGCTATTGCAGAAGGAATCTATGAACAACTAGAAAATAGCATCACCAATACCCTCAGTGGTTTAGGTAAATTTGATGCAGAACAAAGAGACAACTTGCGCAGCTTTATTGACCAAGTTTCAGAAAAAGCAGATAGAGAAGCTCAATCAGGAAATAACACCAATACTAATAGTAACTCTGACGAATTAGACTCTCAGCCTAAAGACCTACAAGCCATAATAGACGATCTAAGGGCTGAGGTAGCTCAAGTCAGGTCCGAATTGCAGAAATATCGTAGTAGTTCTTCTTGATATATTTTTGATGTTGGCCTGGAAGGACAATACGAAATTCTTTAAGCAGTGAAGGAGTTACTTAATATATTTTATTTGTTAAGTCAACTCCTCTTTCTGTATTAATTCAGTATACTATCAGAGGGTTTTCATCCCAGCGCTGAATCAATAGATAAAGCACGGGACTTCTAACCCTAAATGTTAAAAACTATCCCAAGCTCATTACATATTACCATGAGCTAAACCCTTAATAATATCACAAATTATAAAATACTGCTACTGTGTCCGTTCTCCTTGATGACATTATTAACCATAAGGAACAAGCTAACTATACAACTGGAGGCCCAATGACTAAAGCCCCCAGTAAACCCTATAGTCAGAAAGCTTATCGCTGGAACAGAGAAAATTACTCTCGTCAGCGTCGTTACATTGATATTTGGAGTTTCGTTCTCCTTTGGCTAACTTGGCTTTGGGTAGACAAAAAAGATTGGAGCTACCGGGGGGGAATAACAGAAGAAAAGAAAAATCTTAGACGGCGAAAACAAGCTATTTGGGTACGAGAGACAATGCTAGAGTTAGGCCCAACCTTTATCAAGTTGGGGCAGCTATTCTCCACCCGTGCTGACTTATTTCCCTCCGAATATGTTGAAGAACTTTCTAAGCTTCAAGATCGAGTCCCTGCTTTTAACTATGAACAAGTTGAAATAATCGTACAAGAGGATTTGGGAAAAAAGATAGATGAATTATATCTGAGTTTTGACCCAGTTCCTTTAGCTGCAGCTAGTTTAGGTCAAGTTCATAGGGCACAACTCCACTCTGGTGAAGATGTAGTAGTCAAAATACAAAGGCCAGGACTAAAAAAACTATTCCAAATTGATTTGACTATTCTCAAAGGGATAGCTCGTTATTTTCAAAGTCATCCCCAATGGGGCCGTGGTAGAGACTGGTTGGGTATTTATGAAGAATGTTGCCGAATTCTCTGGCTAGAAATAGATTATCTCAATGAAGGTCGCAACGCTGATACTTTTCGTCGGAATTTCCGTAACTGTGACTGGGTAAGGGTTCCTAGAGTTTATTGGCGCTATTCAGCACCACGGGTACTGACATTAGAATATGTTCCTGGTATCAAAATTAGTAATTATGAAGCTCTGGAAGCATCAGGGCAAGATAGAAAGGCTTTGGCAAGAATGGGTGCTGAAGCTTACTTGCGACAACTTTTGAATGATGGCTTTTTCCATGCTGACCCTCATCCGGGTAATATTGCTGTTAGTCCAGAAGGGGGGTTAATTTTCTATGATTTTGGGATGATGGGACAAATTAAGTCTAACATCCGGGAAAAACTTATGGGAACTCTTTATGGGATTGCTTCAAAGGATGCTGAGAGGGTGATTATGTCTCTGATAGATTTGGGTGCTTTGACTCCTACTGGAGATATGGGGCCGGTGAGACGTTCTATCCAATATATGTTGGATAATTTTATGGATAAGCCGTTTGAAGCTCAGTCAATTACTGCTATTGGTGACGATCTGTATGAGGTTGCTTATGACCAACCTTTCCGTTTTCCGGCAACTTTTACTTTTGTGATGCGAGCTTTCTCTACTTTGGAGGGGGTTGGTAAGGGTTTAGACCCGGAGTTTAATTTTATGGAGGTGGCACAACCGTTTGCCATGGAGCTTATGTCTGATGGAAATTCTCAAAATACTATTTTTAATGAGCTTGGTCGTCAAGCAGCTCAGGTTAGTTCTACTGCTTTGGGTTTGCCTGGTCGTATTGAGGATGCAATTGATAAGTTGGAGCAGGGGGATATTAGGGTTCGGGTTCGGGCGGTAGAAACGGATAGGTTGGTTCGGCGGGTTAGTAATGTGCAAATGGGTACTAATTATGCTTTGTTAATTAGTGGTTTTACTTTGTCGGCTACTATTTTATATGTTAGTAACCACGCTGGTTTGGCTTTGGTGTTGGTTTTGTTGGTTGTGGTAATGGGGTTTGCTTTTATACGACTTTTGAAGCGTATTGATAGGTTGGATAAAATGATGTAGGGCATCGCTTTATAGTTAAGGTCAGAAGTCTGTTGACTTCTGAAAAATCTTTTTATTGCGTTGAATATATAGTCATGCGTATAGACGCAAAACCCCATTAAAATAAATTGTATCAGATTTTTTGGGTAAATGCAAGATTCATATCTTTGGATTTTTTGGGAGCTTTAGAGAATGAAGATTTGGGTTGTGGATGGCGATCGCTTCTAGAAATTGAGACATGGTTGGAACTCAAAGGATAGGAATGTGAAGTTCTCTCCCTAGTGCTAGATCGCTAGAAAATCATCCTCGAAATATGAGTGATGAAATGTTAAAAGCTGTTAAAGAGAATGGTGGGGTTGTACAAGTGTGTATTTTTGATTATTAAAAAACCACCCCAGACACCAGAAAGAAAAAAAGCAATAAAAACAATTGAAAAAGAAATAAGTGCTTTTATAAAGGAAAAACTAAACCTATAAAAAATAGAATAACTAAAAGAAAAATATCGTCAAATTAATGACAAATATCCTAAAAATCAACCTACTGTTGCTATAGCAATCCTCCGCATATTCGTGGCAAAAATTCTGCTTTATTTTTGGTATGGGAGGAATAGGCAATGGGCAATGGGTAAGAGTTTTGGAGTTTATTTCTAGTCTATGTGAATTGTTACGACCTATTTAGGATTACTATAATATAGTAAACCATATAGATTATATGGTAAAAGTTATGGGTATCAATCATGTTGGTATTGTTTCAAATTTAGATGGCGGTCATGGAGTTTTAGGAATGAATGATGTTTGAGAAATGCCAAATATTACAAAATAATTGGTAGCATGGGGATATACTGAAGAGGATATTCAAAAAATTTTGGGTGGAAACTTAATGATAGTTTTTAATGAAGTGCAAAAGGTAGCAAGAGAAATTCAAAAGCAAGAAATATCTGAAAAATAACTTTGTCAAATGATTAACTCAGAATTTGTTTAACTATGATTGAGATTTTCTTTTCGGTTGTATCTGCTGTTTTTCCAGTAGGGTGTATAGTTTTCATTGGTTTTATATTTGGCAAAAATTTTTCCATTGATGAACCTACACTTTCTAAACTAGCTTTGTATGTTTTATTTCCGGCATTATTAACCGATATAATGTACCGAACTACTATTAGTATTGAGGAAGCAATAGGGATATTTATAGCATTTGGGTTAACTTATCTTTTACTCTGTTTAATTTCTTGGGGAATAGGAAAAAGATTAGGTTTTTCAGAGTCTCTACACAAAAGTTTATTGGCAACTACAGCTTTACCTAATTCTGGAAATATGGGGTTACCTGTAATTTTATTTGCATTAGGAGAAGTAGGGTTAGAAAGAGCTGTAATTTATTTAATATCATGGAATATAATTGTGTTTAGTACAATGCCTGCTATTATCAAAGGAGGAGGGTTTCGGTCTGGTATTATTTTTACTCTAAAACTGCCCATAATTTGGGGAATGATTTTAGGTTTAACTCTGAATATATTGGGTATTGAATTACCTCTGAAATTGGATGATGGTTTACACCTTTTAAGAGGAGCTACAATTCCAATTTCTTTATTATTGATGGGAATACAAATATCTAAGAATCGTTTTCAACTAGGTACTTATGAGTTAGGTGCTAGTTTGCTCCGTTTGTTGGGAGGAGCATTTGTTGCTTATTTGGTTGGTAAAGTTCTGAATTTGGAAATGCTTGATTTACAAGTATTAGTTTTACAAAGTGCGATGCCATGCGCTTTAACTTCTTTTTTAATGGTTAGTGAATTTGGTGGGGATGTGACAATAACTTCTAAGGTTGTAGTAGTATCAACTCTGTTATCTTTTTTAACTTTGCCTATAGTTTTGTGGGCAATTGGAGCAACATCTTGATGTTATGCTAATTATTAACTACAATCTTCGCAAAAGCTAAAAATTCTATTACCTAACTGTTTTAGGTTATTGATACTTTCTACAACTCCTAATATTTATAGCGCTCCGCGAAGCGTGAATAGGGAATAGGGAATAGGGAATAGTAAACTGTCAAAGGATTTTTCTTATAGGGAAATGCTCCGCAAACAGGATTTAGAGATGTCCTAACCTTTGCTTCGACTGTTATAAAAAGATAATTTTTGGTATTAAACTTCCTTGAAAATCTGTGTTTTTGAGCAATGGTTCACCATTGATAAATACCAATTTAGCGAGATGTTTAAGAGCAGTGAAGTAGAAAAATCTTGATGTATATTTCTCTGATTTAATTGAACATTCCCACCAAATATGATCGGGTAATTTTCTACTAAGTCACATTTAAGTCAATTTCCATTACTTTTTCTATGATATCGGTG
>NZ_JAAHHT010000218.1:14555-16374 GCF_010672085.1 Okeania sp. SIO3I5 | reverse complement strand
GTAGATTTCTCATGGGGTCTCCAGAGACGGAAGCAGGAAGATTAGATTGGGAAGGTCCGCAACATTATGTAGATGTACCAGAATTTTTCATGGGAAAGTATCCAGTCACTCAAGCACAGTGGGAAGCAGTTATGGGAAAAAAGAATTTTTGGCAGGTGATTATGGGAAGTGAAAATAATCCTTCTAGGTTTAAAGGTGTAAACCGTCCTGTATAAAGGGTAAGTTGGAACGACGCGACAAAGTTTTGTCAGAAACTCTCAGAAATAACAGGTAAAAAATATAGTTTACCCAGTGAGAGTCAGTGGGAATATGCTTGTCGAGCAGGTACAACAACACCATTTTATTTTGGGGAAACTATAACGTCTGAGTTAGTTAATTATAATGGTAACTATCCTTATGCTAAGGCTCCGAAAGGAAAATATCGTGGAGAAACAACAGATGTAGGAATTTTTCCTCCCAATGGTTTTGGTTTGTATGATATGCACGGGAATGTTTGGGAATGGTGTCAGGATGTTTGGCATGATAATTATGAAGGTGCGCCTACAGATGGAAGTGCTTGGGAAACTGGAGGCGACAGTAACATAAGAGTGCTCCGTGGCGGTAGCTGGACCTACGATTCTAGGAATTGCCGTTGCGCCAGGCGTAACGACGACTTTGCCGACCTCCTCATCAACTCTTGGGGTTTTCGGATTGTCTCGTCTGTCTCGGTTGTTTCTGTCTCTCGTTCCTAGGATTCTTCCCCTTTATTCTTTTCCTCTTTTCCCCTTTATTCTTTTCCCCTTTTCTCTCTTCCCTCCCGCGAATTAATCCGTATATCCGTGCCATAATCCGTGTGAGCTATCCGTGCCATAATCCGTGTGAGCTATCCGTGCCATAATCCGTGTGAGCTATCCGCGCCATAATCCGTGTGAGCTATCCGTGCCATAATCCGTGTGAGCTATCCGCGCCATAATCCGTGTGAGCTATCCGCGCCATAATCCGTGTGAGCGGAAGTCAGGGCAAGACAAGGATTTTGCCACAGATGCACGGATGATAGAATTTGCATGATGTGGAACTTCCCAAAAAAATCGGCGACGAAAGGATTTTCCCCTTGCAAGCGTCTAAGAGTTATAGCACTTTTGATGGTAGTGAGACAGTTTCATACTATTTCCTTTGCTTCAACGGAAAAGCTGGTACTTTTTCCAGACTTACAGCAGTTTTCATTTGGATAGACCACTGTAGGGGCGATTCGCGTTTGCGCAGCATTCCGCAGGAAATCGCCCCTACAGGATTTTTGCTTTTGAAGATGTAGTTCATCAATTTGAAAAGCGCTGTAAAATTGCTCAAACCTTTATTTGCCAATGCTTGGAGATTTAATCAGCAAAACCTAACTATTGTCCAATAGATCAATGACATCTCAAGGGATGGAAACAGAGGGATATAGCTGTCGCACTTGCTCCGGAAACTACAACCGAAAAGCTGGTACTTTTTCCAGACTTAAAATTGCTCAAACCTTGATTTGCCAATACTTTGAGATTTAATCAACAACCCCTAACTATTGGACAATAGATCAATGACATCTCAACCCATGGAAACAGAGCGATATAGCTGCCGCATTTGCTCCGCTCGCTGCAACCGAAAAGCTGGTACTTTTTCCAGATTTAAAATTGCTCAAACCTTGATTTGCCAATACTTTGAGATTTAATCAACCAACCCTAACTATTGGACAATAGATCAATGACATCTCAACCCATGGAAACAGAGCGATATAGCTGCTGCACTTGCTCCGCTCGCTGCAACCGAAAAGCTGGTACTTTTTCCAGATTTAAAATTACTCAAA